>JANOLY010000328.1:0-36800 GCA_031420055.1 Burkholderiales bacterium
GGCAGCGCCCTGCCCGACTGGCGCGCCACGGCGGCTGCGGCCAAGCAAAACCCCGCCGTGGTCGGTGCAGCGCCCTTCGTGGTGGCGCAAGCGCTGGTGGGCCGTGGCGACGAGTTGCGCGGCGCCGTGGTGCGCGGCATCGACCCGGCCGAGGAAGGCCAGGTGACCGAGCTGGCGCGCACGCAAGCGCCCCTGCTGGCCAAGCTGGTGGCGGGCGAGTGGGGCGTCGTGCTGGGCGGCGAGCTGGCGCGCATCCTGCGCGCGGTGCCGGGCGACAAGATCACGCTGGTCTCGCCCAACGGCCAGGTGACGCCGGCCGGTGTGGTGCCGCGGCTGAAGCAGTTCACGCTGGTGGGCACCTTCGAGGCCGGGCACTACGAATACGACAGCGGCCTGGCGCTCATTCACATCGACGACGCCGCAAGGCTGTTCCGCGTCGAAGGCCCCACCGGCGTGCAACTGCGGCTGAAAGACGCGCAAGACGCGCGCTTCGAAGGCGCGCAACTGCAGCACAGCCTGGGGCCGGGCGTGGCTGTGCGCGACTGGACCCGCACCAACCGCAACTGGTTTGACGCGGTGCAGATCGAAAAGCGGCTGATGTTCATCATCCTCACGCTCATCGTTGCGGTGGCGGCCTTCAATCTTGTCAGCACGCTGGTGATGACGGTGACCGACAAACGCGCCGACATCGCCATCCTGCGCACCCTGGGCGCCAGCCCGCGCTCCATCATGGGCATCTTCATGGTGCAGGGCGCGCTGGCCGGCATCATCGGCACGTTCTCGGGCGTGGCGCTGGGGCTGCTGGTGGCCTTCAACATCGACGTCATCGTACCGGCCCTCGAGCGGCTGCTCGGCGTGGCGTTTTTGCCGGGCAGCATCTACGTCATCAGCCGCATGCCCAGCCAACCACTGGCAGCAGACATCGTGCCCATCGTCGTGATCTCGCTGCTGCTGAGCTTTGCCGCCACGGTCTACCCGAGCTGGCGCGCCAGCCGTGTCAACCCAGCTGAGGCGCTGCGTTATGAATGACGACCCCAAGGCCGACGCTGCGCGTCGACCGTCCCCCGAGGGGAGCGAGGCCGCTTCGGGCGGCCGTGCGCGTCCTCATGACGCGACAACACCCGTGCTGCGCGCCGTCGAGCTGCACAAGCGCTTCGTCGAAGGCCGCGGCGCCGATGGCCTGGACGTGAGCGTGCTGCGCGGCGTGAGCCTGGAAGTGCAGCGCGGCGAGGCGCTGGCCGTGGTGGGCGTGTCGGGATCAGGCAAGAGCACGCTGCTGCACCTGCTGGGCGGGCTGGACGCGCCGACCTCAGGCCGCGTCGAATTGATGGGTCGCGACTTCGCTTCCATGGGCGCGGCTGAAGCGGGTTTGTGGCGCAACCAGCACCTGGGCTTTGTGTACCAGTTCCACCACCTGCTGCCCGAGTTCAGTGCGCTGGACAACGTGGCCATGCCGCTGCGCATTCGCCGCCAGCCTGTCGCGCAAGCGCGTGAAGCGGCTCGCCAAGTGCTGGCCAGCGTGGGCCTGGCCGAGCGCACGGCGCACCACCCGGCGCAGCTTTCGGGCGGTGAACGCCAGCGCGTGGCCATTGCCCGTGCGCTGGTCGCCAACCCGGCCTGTGTGCTGGCGGACGAGCCCACCGGCAACCTGGACCGCGAAACCGCCGACGGCGTGTTCGAGCTGATGCTGGCGCTGGCCCGCGAACGTGGCACGGCCTTCGTGCTCGTCACCCACGACAACGCCCTGGCCGCGCGCTGCCACCGCACCTTGACCCTGCAGCGTTGAGAGGCACGCGGCCAGTCAGTCCCGCCCGCCGCAACTTCAAACGCTACACTGGCCAATACACGAGTCGGAGCCAGCCATGTCCACCCCGCTTGAGCAACTAACCCGGCAAGCGTTTGCGCTCTCTGAAGAGGACCGCGCCCGGCTTGCAAACCTTCTGCTTGCTTCCCTGCCCGACGGGGCGGAGGAGCCGCTGGACGAGGCTTGGGATCGAGAAATTGAACATCGGGTCAAGTCCGTGCAGTCGGGCACGGCCACGCTGATTTCTGCAACGGATGTCCACGCTGACGCCCGAAAGATCTACGAGCGGTGAAAGCCGTCAGGTACGTTGAAGAAGCTCGCGCTGAGTTCCTGCAGGAGATCGAGTACTTCACCGCAGTCAGTCCGCAACTCGCAAGTCGTTTTGACGACGCGGTGCAGCGGGCCGAGGCGCTGATTGCCGAGTTTGCTGACGCAGGATTTCCATACAAGTTTGGAACCCGTGGGGTGTTTCCAGGCAAGTTCAAGTTCTCACTTGTCTACCTCGTCCGCGAAGATGAAGTTGTGATTTTGGCGGTGGCACCGTTCAGACGAAAGCCTGGCTATTGGCGGCCGCGGGTCCGAAGTGCCTGATACCTGTTTCCATGCCGCCGAGATCGTCATCACAAGACATCGAGAACCCGGGGCGCTTCCTAGAATTCTTGCGTGAACTCCAAACCCATCACCCACCTCACGAATGCCGACCTGCACAGCCACTCCAATGTGTCTGACGGCACCCTGGCCCCCGAAGACATCGCCGCGCGCGCCCACGCCCAGGGCGTGGAGCTGTGGTCACTGACCGACCACGACGAAGTCAGCGGCCAGCGCCGCGCCCGTGATGCCGCCCTGGCCCTGGGCATGGACTACCTCACCGGCACCGAAATCTCGGTGAGCTTTGCTGGCGAGACGGTGCACATCGTGGGCCTGGGATTCGATGCCGACGACGCGGCACTGAACGCCGGCCTGGCCGCCACGCGCAGTGGCCGGCTGCAACGCGCCAAGCGCATGGCCGAGGGGCTGGCGCAGGTGGGAATACCCGGCGCGTTTGAAGGGGCCTTGCAGTACGTGGGCAACCCCGACCTGATCTCCCGCACTCACTTCGCGCGCTTCTTGGTTGAAAGCGGTGCCTGCAACGACACCTACGAGGTGTTCGGCCGCTACCTCACCGAAGGCAAGCCCGGCTATGTGCCGCACCAATGGGCGCGGCTGGGCGACGCGGTGCGCTGGATAACGGGCGCGGGCGGGCTGGCCGTCATCGCCCACCCGGCTCGCTACAAGTTCTCGCCGACCGCCGAGTACGCGCTCTTCACCGAATTCATCGCCCACGGCGGCCGCGGCGTGGAGGTGATGACGGGCAGCCACAGCACGGCCGAGCAGGTGCGTTATGGCGACACGGCCCGCGAATTCGACCTGCTGGCCTCGCGCGGCAGCGACTTCCATTCGCCTGGCGAAAGCCGCACCGAACTGGGCAGCCTGCCCGACCTGCCCGGTGCGCTCAAGCCCGTGTGGCAGGCGCTGGTGCACCGCGTGCAGCGCTCCACGGGTTGAGTCAGCGACAGCCGCTCATCGGGAAAACCCGAAAACCAGCTATACTCGTGGGCTTGGCTTGCAACTGAAGCCAAACGTTCATCCCCTTCGACCTTCGTCACCTCGCTTTTCAGGGTGCGCATTTTGTGGTCGGCGGCGATGCCTTCGCCCTGATCCGACGTCCCCGGCCCGCCCGGTGGTTGACGTATTGATGCGATTTCACCCTGACGGTGCCAACAGCGCCGCCGGTGCGCCTGCGCATGCCGCAGCTCCGCGCCGTGATTCGAGAGAGAACGACGATGAGTTTCGATACCCTGGGGCTGCATGCCTCGCTGGTCCGCGCTGTCACCGACGCCGGCTACACCCAAGCCACCGAAGTGCAATCGCGCGCCATTCCGCCCGCGATGGCCGGGCAGGACCTGATGGTCAGCAGCAGCACCGGCAGCGGCAAGACCGCCAGCTTCGTGCTGCCCGCGCTGATGCGTGTGTTGGCCGCCCGTGAACAACAGCGCACTGTTGTTGCAGGTGACGCACCGCGCGGCGACGTCGGCGCCCGCCAGTACCGCCCCGCCAGCGGCCCGCGTGTGGTGGTGCTGTGCCCCACCCGCGAACTGGCCATGCAAGTGGCCAAGGCCACGGTGGACTACGGCCGCCACATCAGCAATCTGCGTGTGGCCACCATCGTCGGCGGCGTGCCCTACGGCGCGCAGTTGAAGGCGCTGCGCGGCCCGCTGGACGTGCTGATCGCAACGCCCGGCCGTCTGATCGACCACATGGAGTCGGGCAAGGCCCTGCTGGCCAACGTGGAGCTGCTGGTGCTGGACGAAGCCGACCGCATGCTGGACATGGGCTTCATCGAGCCCATCCAGCACATTGCCGGCGCCACACCGGCCACGCGCCAGACGATGATGTTCAGCGCCACCTTTGCCGGCTTTGTCGGCCGCCTGGCCGAGCAACTGCTGCGCAACCCGCAGCGCATCGACATCTCTTCGCACACCGAAGCGCATGCCGACATCGAGCAGCGCCTGCACTGGGCCGACGACCTGACGCACAAGAACGCGCTGCTGGACCACATCCTCACCGAGCGCAGCATGGAGCAAGCGGTGGTCTTCACCAGCACCCAGCGCGACGCCGACTGGCTGGCCGACCGCCTGGCCGACATGGGCCACCATGTCGCTTCGCTCCATGGCGGCCACCCGCAAGGCCGGCGCACGCGCGTGCTGCAAGGCCTGCGCAGCAAGCAGCTGAAGATCTTGGTGGCCACCGACGTGGCCTCGCGCGGCATCGACGTGCCCAGCATCAGCCACGTCATCAACTACGGCCTGCCGATGAAGGAAGAAGACTACGTGCACCGCATTGGCCGCACCGGCCGCGCCGGCCGCACCGGCTTGGCCGTGACGCTGGCCGAGCGCCGCGACAGCGGCATGATCCACCGCATCCAGCGCTACACCACGCAGCGCATTCCGGCGACCATGATCGAGGGCCTGGAACCCAAGCGGCCCGAGCCGCCCAAGCCCTTCGCCCGCCCCGACCGTCCGGGCGGCAAGAGCTTCGGCCCCAAGCCTTTCGGCAAGGCCTTCAAGCCAGCGGGCAAGACCTTCTCGAAATCGGGTGATCGCCCCCGGTGAGTTGCTGCCCTGGCGTGCCGGGGTCACGATGAAATGAGAACGGCCCCGTGAATCGGGGCCGTTTTGCTTGCGGGCGGGTGCTCTACACCGACAACAGGTCGACCTCGAACACCAGCATCGCATTCGGCGGGATCACGCCGCCGGCGCCGCGGGCGCCGTAGCCCAGATCGGCCGGAATCGTCAGCACCCGCGTGCCGCCGACCTTCATGCCTTGCACGCCTTCGTCCCAGCCGCGGATGACCTGGCCGCCGCCCAGGCCGAAGCTGAAGGGGTCGCCGCGGTCCTTGCTGGAATCGAACTTCTTGCCGCGTGAATTCTTGGCCGTGGGGTCGTACAGCCAGCCCGTGTAGTGCACACGCACCTGGTTGCCGGCGGTGGCCTCGGCGCCGGTGCCAGGCACCGTGTCTTCGTACTGCAGGCCGGAGGGAGTGGTCGTCATTCTGGTTCCTGATTGAAATGGGGGCCCGATGATGCCAGCCCGGCGCGGCCGCCCTTGACGCAGGCCTACTTGGCCAGCGGCTGGCGCACCATGTCCAGCACCTGGCTGACGTTGAGGGTGCGCGCGCGCTCTTGAATCTGCGGCAGCAGCGTGCCTTGCAACTGGCGCGCGGGGCCCAGCAGACCCTGGAAGGTTTCGCGCAGCAGTTGCGTACTCATCTGCCGGCCGCCACCGTAGTAGCGCACCGCCAACTGGCCCAGCGCGTAGGTGGTGGCGAAGCTCATGGCCATGCCGGCGCCGGCACTGCCCACACCGCGGCCCAGGCCGCCCAGCACCGAACCCAACAGCCCGCCCAACAGCTTGCGGCCGAACTGCTCGACGTACTGTGATGTCAGGCCGACGCCGGCCGTGGCGATGAATTCCTTGACCATCGCCGCGTCCAGCGCCGCGCCGTGGGCCTGGCCGATGCCGTAGACCAGCTTGACCTGCAGCGGGATGATGGCCATCGACGCCCAGCTTTGCGGCAGCAGCTCGAGCGCGCCACACAACATGGCGTAGTTCTTGATGGTGCCCTCCATCGCCGCGCGGTCCACCGCCATGCCGGCAGCCGGTGCCTGCAAAGCCGCATCCACGGGCACGCTGGCCGGCGCGTCGGTGATGGCCGCCAGCGCGTCGGCCTGCGCGTTCACCGCGCTGTCGGCGCCCAGTTGCTGCATCAAGGCGGCCAGAAACTGTTGCTCGGCCGCACTTTGCGCGCCGTCGGCATCACACACGCCCAGCGCCAGTTCGTAGGCCAGTTGCCGGTGCTCGGGCGCTTTCAGATCAGCCACGGCCTGGGCCAGTGTGACGCGCTTGAGCAGCACGTCTTGCAGCAGCACCGACACGTTCAAGCCCGCGGCCTGCGCGCCCAGGGATTCGGCAATGCGCTTGATCTCCTCGCGTTCGGCGTCGGCCTTCTGGCCATCGGCAAAAGCGGCCATCAAGGCCACGGCCAACAGGCCACGTTGTTCTTGCAGGGTCATGGAGTGCTCCGGGCAGTGTGGGTACAGGGACATTGTCAGCCGCCGGGCTATCCCCCGCGGCGGGCGGGGCAGCCGCACAAGCAGTTGCCATGTCGACGGCTCAAGCGGCTGCTCATTCGGCTGCTTGTGCGGCTGCTCATTCGGCTGCTCAAGCAGCCCAGCGTGCAGCCCAGGCCGTGACGGCCGACGACAGCAGCTCGGGCACGGTGCCGGCTTGCGCGGGCAGCTCCAGCACGCGCAGGGCCGCGGCCACGGTGGCGGCTGGGTTGTGCAGCGTCAGCGGTGCAGCGCCGTTTTGCTTGCTCAACTTTTGCCCGTCTGCAGCCAGCACCAGCGATGTGTGCAGATAGCTCGGTGTGGGCAGACCCAGCGCATGCTGCAACACGATCTGGCGCGGCGTGTTGTCGGCCAGGTCTTCGCCGCGCACCACGTGCGTGATGCCTTGCGCGGCGTCGTCCACCACCACGGCCAGCTGGTAGGCCCACAGGCCGTCGGCGCGGCGCAGCACGAAGTCGCCCACCGCCGTGCCCACGTCCTGTGTTTGCTTGCCCAGGCGGCGGTCGTGCCAGGCCATCACGCCGTCCACACGCAGCCGCCAGGCGCGCGCGGGCTTGCCGTGCAAGCCGTGGCGGCAATTGCCCGGGTAGATGCGTTCGGCATGGCGCTGGTGCACCACGCCACGCGCGGCCCAGGCGGCATCGATGTCGCGCCGCGTGCAGCCGCAGCCGTAGGCCTGGCCGCCCTGCACCAG
This sequence comes from Burkholderiales bacterium, assembly GCA_031420055.1. Classification (GTDB taxonomy): domain Bacteria; phylum Pseudomonadota; class Gammaproteobacteria; order Burkholderiales; family Burkholderiaceae_C; genus Rubrivivax. The sequence goes on from JANOLY010000328.1 coordinate 7,169, forward strand.
GCGCGCCAGGTGCTCGGCATAGACGGCGCCGCGCTGGCTCTGGCGCCAGGGCGGCTCGTCGGGCAACAGGCCGCAGCCGGCCAGCTGGGCCAGGATGTGCGCGTCCATGCCGGGCAGGCAGCGCGGCGCGTCCACGTCTTCGATGCGCACCAACCACTGCCCTGCCTGCGCACGCGCGTCCAGCCAACTGGCCAGTGCGGCCACCAGCGAGCCCGCGTGCAAGGGCCCGGTGGGCGACGGCGCAAAGCGCCCGCGGTAGCCTGGCGTGGCCACGGTGGATGCTGCCGGCGGGCCGGGCCGCGTCAGGGCCGCGGCCCGGCGTGGCGTTCCAGCAGCGCCTGGCGCGTCACCGGGCTTTGCAGCTGCTGCAACCACCACTGCAGGGCCCTGCCCAGGCCGGCCGCGCCATGCTCGGCGCGCCAGGCGTAATGCAAACTGGCCACGTACTCGCCGCGGCTGGTGGCCTTGCGCACCAGGCGCCCAGCCTCCAGGTGCGGGCGCGCCAGCGGCTCGGGCACGTAGCCACCGCCCAGCCCGCGCAAAAGCGCTTCGAGCTTGGCGCGCATGCTGGGCACGGTCAGCACGGCCTGCCCGGGCAGCAGGTTGACGGTGATGGGCGTGATCTGCTGCGCCGTGTCGGCCACGGCGACGGCACGGTGGTGCACCAGCAGCGCGTCGTCCAGCGGCGCCGACTCTGCTGCCAGCGCGTGGTGCGGTGCCACGCAGTAGACAAAGCTCAGATCGCCCAGCGGCCGCAGCTCGATGCCTCCCGGGTTGGGCAGGTGGTCGTCCACGCCGATGGCCAGGTCGACCTGGCGCGACGACAAGGCCTCCCAGGTGCCGGCCAGCACGTCGGTGCGCAGGCGCAGCCGGGTCGCCGACGCGGCTGCCTCGGGCGCTTGCAGGGCGTCGCTGTGGCAAACGCCGCAAAAGGCCTCGACCAGCTCGAACACCGTCTGCTGCGAAATCACGTCGTCCACGCTGATGGCCAACTGCGCCTCCCAGCCGCTGGCAATGCGCTGTACGCGGCTGGCCACGGCGTCCATCTCTTGCAGCAGCCGGCGGCCTTCGTGCAGCAGCTCGCGCCCGGCGGCGGTGAACTGCGCCTGGCGTGAGCTGCGGTCGAACAGCAGCACGTCCAGCGCGTCTTCAAGCTGGCGCACGCTGTAGGTCAGCGCCGACGGCACCTTGCCCAGCTCACGCGCAGCGGCGGCAAAACTGCCACTGCGCGCAATGGCGTCGATCATCGCCAGGGCATCGGGTGTCAGCGCTTGCAGGCGGTTGGACATGGCGGGGATGGTAGGGCAAGGTTCAAGTCCGCCGTGGCCGTGTCGAGCAGCGGGCTGGGTGCGTGGCGAGGCACCGCACAACCACGCCAGCGCCGCGCCATGGCAGGCGGCTGCGCCAGGGTTTACGGCGGCTGGGCGCCGTGGAGCAGGCGCGCGACTGGGTTGCCACGCTGCGCCAGCACCCGGCTTTTTACAGCCTGGAGGCCGTCCGCGTCACCGTCCTGCGCAGCTTCGACCCGGCGGCCATGGGCCAGTTGGATCAGCTGCTGGACACGCTGCGCGAGGCGGCTTGCCGGCGCAGTGAAGTGCGCTCAACGCGCTGACTCGGGCGTCACCACCGTCAGGCCTTTGAAGTAGTGGCGGAAGAAGCCGGCGTCCGTGGTCAGCAGGGCATGGGCCTGCTGCAGGGCATGGGCGCCGACCAGAAAGTCGGGCGCCCCCCGCTGGCGCTGCCCGCCGTTGCGGGCGTAGGCGCGCATGATGCGCGCCGCGCCCAGAGCGCTGTCCAGGCTTATGGGGTCGTGCTCGATCTGGCAGTCGGACAGGAATTCCAGCAGGGCGCTGTCACGGCTGAAGTAGCGGCCGAGCTCGGCGACGACAACGGCGCAGGCGCACAGGCTCCCGGTGGCCAGCGCCGCCTCAAGCGCGGACAGCGCCGCCACCGCGCCCGGCGCGCCTTTGACGATGTCGAACAGCACGCTGGAATCGACAGCCGTCTTCATGGGCGCGCAGGCTTGCGTTTGCGCGCCACCGGCCGCGCAGCCGGCGTGTCAACGCCTGGCCAGGGAACCGGGCGCCCACGCAACTCGGTCAAGGCCTGCTCGGTGCTGAGGCCGTCGTCCACCGCTTTGCCAACCCAGCGGCTCAGATCGAGCGACACACGCTTCTCGATGAGCAATTGGCCGCCTTGGACACGCACACTCAGGCGGGCGCCGGGCTTGAGCCCCAGCGCGTCGCGGGCCTCTTTGGGAATCACGATCTGGCCGCGCGCGGCCAAGGTGACGTCGGGGATGTCCATGGCGTACCTCACTGAGTCTACCGAGTGAGTATGCCAGGCGGTGTACGTCGTCAGTGGTACGGCGCTGCAAGCTTCAAGACTTGCTCAGCGAGCGGTGGAAATCGGCGGGCAATCGGCGGCGGCCGCGCTGGCCGCAGGCGTTGGCTTTTTCGCCCCACCCAAGGCCCCGAGCACCCCACCCACCGCGCCGCCGACCTGGCGGCCCCAGCCACCGCCCAGCACCGCGCCACCCACCTCGGCACCCGCCTGCGCCGCGCCACGTGGGCCATCGGCGGCGGCTGTGCGTGGCGCTGGCGGGCAGTTCGCGGGCGGGCTGGCGTTGCTGGCTGGCGGGTTGGCGGTGGCTGCGCGCACAGCGGGCGCAGCCACGGTGGCGACAGGGGCCGCAGCGCTGCCGCTGGCGGCCTGGCCATCGACAACTGACGGCACCGGCGCCGGCACCACGGCCGCAAGCTGGGCGATGCGCGCGGTGGAGGCCGCCACGTCGGGCAGGGGCTTGTCGATGAGGCTTTGCAGGTGCCCGCGGTCCAGCGCGTCCACCAGGGCGCGCCGCGCGGGGCCGTCGGGGCCTTCGATGCTGACGCTGATGTTCAGTGGCCGCAGTGCCGCGCTGCGCCGCGGGCTGGGCTGACCGAAGTGGGTCAGCACGGCGCCGTCCCGGGCGGTGTCGAAGCGCTCGGCGTTCATGACCAGGCGGATGGTGAATAGCTCGGGGCCCTGCTGCAGCTTGTCGGCCTGCTCGCGCAACGGCTCGGTCTGCGGCTTGAGGCTGTGGCGGTGGTCCGACGCCACCTGGCGCGCGGTGCTTTCCAAGCGCCGGCCTTCGGCTTGATGTTTGTCCACCTGGGCTTGCTGCTCGGGCGTGAAAGGCGGGTCGCTGCGCCGCCGCGTCGGCGTGGCGGCGTAGGCCGCGCGCATCTGCTCTTCCAGCGCCTTGCGTTGCGATTCCTTCTCAGGCGGCAGTTGTTCCAGCAGTTCGATCTGGCGCAGCAATTCACGCCGGCGCTGCGATCGGTCTTGTGCCTGCGCGGCGCTGAACTCGGCCATCAAGGCGTCGCTGACGCTGGGGGAAAACGCCCCGACCGGCGTCTGCCGGCAAAAGCCGAAGCTGGGCTTCTCGCCCGGCGCCAGCGGCTGCTTGCTGCGGCGCTGAATGGGCGCGGCCAGCGGCGGCATGCTTGCGATGAGCGCGGCACGCGCGCGTTGCGCAAAGTCGATCTCCGCGGCGGTGGCCTCGCGGGTGCCATCAACACAGTCGGCGCGTGCGGCCGGCGCCCACAGCATGGCGGCAAGGCACACGGCCATCGCCGCCGAGCTTTGGATGAGGGCGCGGCGAGCAGACACAGGGCTGGGCAACATGTTGGATTCCCCTCGGGGCCGAAGCGCGGCCTGGGCTCAAATCTAGGGCGCCAGGCGTGACGCCAGCGTCACGCGGCGCGCGCCACAATGCAGGCGTCGGCATGGGGGCTCAACACACGTGACTGCGCATCAGGACGTTCTTGACTTCTGGTTCACCGAGACAGCGCCCGCGCAGTGGTGGGCTGCCGACCCGGCCTTTGACAGCTTGATCACGCAGCGCTTTGGTGCGCTGCACGCCCGCGCAGCCCAGGCCGAATTGGCCGCCTGGCGTGCCAACCCACAAGGCCGGCTGGCCGAGGTGCTGGTGCTGGACCTGTTCTCGCGCAACATCCACCGCGGCAGCAAGCAGGCCTTTGCGCAGGACGGCATGGCGCTGGTACTGGCGCAAGAAGCGGTGGCCTGCGGCGCCGACCAGACCCTGCCGCCGCTGGAACGAGGCTTTCTGTACATGCCCTACATGCACAGCGAGTCGCGCGCCATTCACGGGCAGGCGCTGGCCTTGTTTGAAGCGCTGGGCAACGCCAGCCAGCTCGACTTCGAACGGCGCCACCAGGCCATCGTCGAGCGCTTCGGCCGCTACCCGCACCGCAACGCGATGCTCGGCCGCGAGTCCACGACCGAGGAGCTGCAGTTCCTGACGCTGCCGGGCTCGGCGTTCTGACGAAGGCAGCGCCTTGGCCCGCGTCGAATCCCCTGCCGCCGTCGTACTGCGCGGCCACTGGAGTGCCTGCTGATGACTGCCTCGAATTCAACGCCAACCGAGCAAGGACGGGTGGTGCTGGACGGCTGGGACCCTGAAGGCAACGTCGTTCAGTTCAAGCAGCGGGTGGATTGATCGGCTGCGCCGCGGGCTCGTCGCGCATCAACCGCCACATGGCCAACATGCCAAAGACGCAGTTCAGCAGCCCTATCGTGCCGATGAGCAGCAGCCCCGTGGTGTTCAGCGGCAGCGCACGCAGCGCCCAGCCGCACACCGACGACAGCACGTTGAACATCACCATCTGCCAAAACAGCAGCGTGCCGGGCTGCCACAGCCGCTTGAGCTTCATGGCTTGATCAGCCCGCGCCCAGGCGCGTGCGCGCCAACGCTGCGCCATCGGCCAGGGCGCGCAGTTTGGCTTCGGCCACGGCCCGGCTCATGGGCGCCAGGCCGCAGTTGGTGCAGGCAATCAAGCGATCTCGCGGCACGAACTGCAGCGCGCGCGCTATCGTGTCGGCAACCTCTTCGGGCGTCTCCACCGTGTCGCTGGCCACGTCGATCACACCCACCATCACGTCCTTGCCGGCCAGCAGCGCCATCAGGTCGGGCGGCACGTGCGAGTGAAAGCACTCCAGGCTGATTTGCTGGATGCTGCTCCTGGCCAGCGCCGGGAACACCTGCTCGTACTGGCGCCACTGCTCGCCCAGGGTCTTCTTCCAGTCGTTGTTGGCCTGGATGCCGTAGCCGTAGCAGATGTGTACCGCCGTCGTACACGTCAGCCCACGCGCCGCACGCTCCAGCGCCTGCACGCCCCAGTCGGCGGCCTCGGCCATGTAGACGTTGAAGGCCGGCTCGTCGAACTGCACCACGTCCACACCATCGGCTTGCAGGGCCAGGGCTTCCTGGTTCAGCAGCTCGGCAAAGGCAAAGGCCAGCTTGACGCGGTCGCCATAAAAGCGGTCGGCCACGGTGTCGACGATGGTCATCGGCCCGGGCAGCGTGAACTTGATCTTGCGCGTGGTGTGCGCGCGCAGGAAACGCGCCTCGGTGGCGTGCACGCGGCCCTTCAAGCGCAGCGGGGCCACCACCTGCGGCACCAGGGCCTTGTAGCGGTCGTTGCGTATGCCCATCTCGACCTTGTGCTCGAAGTCGATGCCATCGACTTGCTCCAAGAAGCCGTGCACAAAGTGCTGGCGGCTTTGCTCGCCGTCGCCGATGACGCTCAGGCCCGCGTCTTCCTGGGCCTTGATCCACAGCAGCGTGGCGTCGAGCTTGGCCTGCGCCAGCTCAGGCCCGCTGGCCTTCCACTGCGGCCAGAGCTTTTGCGTCTCGGCCAGCCAGGCGGGTTTGGGCAGGCTGCCGGCGATTGCCGTGTCGAACATGGGCGTGTCTCCTGATGCGGGGCCGCAGGGTAACCCATGGCCTGCCGGCGAACCTTTCAACCCAGCGAGAGCCGGTCTTGCGCTACCCAGCCCGCCTGGCTGGGCGCTTGCTGCAGCTGGGCCTGCGCGGCCAGGTCGCCCAGCAGACGCCAGCGCCACCACAGCGTGCTCAGGCGCGCCACCAAGACGTGGTGGGTGTCCTCGCGCTGCTGCGCCACGGCCGCACGCTGGAAGGGCCCGCGACCGCTGATGCGTTGCTGGCGGTTGCCGCCGAATGTCATGTGGTCGGCGCCGTCCAGCCACAGCAAGGCGCGCTGGCCGCTGGGCAGGCCGTCGTAGACCTGGGCGCGCGGCTCGCCGGAGTCGTAGCTGCCGAAAGGATCCCCGTCGAGCGAGCCGGTGATCGCCAGGCAGGGCCGCGTGATGCGGCCGAACTGTTCCTGCACCGACAGCCGGCTGCGTGTGGAGGACGGGCTCAGCGCGATGAAGGCGCGTGGCCGCGGGTCGGACAAACTACCCGGCACCGGGTAGCGCTGACCGGCCACCGCCGCGGTCGTGACGGCGCCGAATGAATGGCCGGCCAGGCCCACGGCGTCCAGCCGGACATCACGCCAGGCGGTGTCGCCGACCTGCTGCCGGCGCGTGACCTCGTCAAGCACAAAGCGCACGTCCGCCACGCGGGCAAACAGTTGCTGTGCGTTGCCGGCGGCACGCAAGCCTGCCACGCCACCACGGCGCAGCACCTCGGTGTCGCTGCCTGGGTGCTGCAGATGCAGCACCACGATGCCGGCCTCGCACCAGGCCTGGCCCCAAGCGTCGCCACCGTCACGGCCGCCGCCCAGGCCGTGCGAGTACAGCAGCAGCGGCCAGGGGCCGGCGCTGGTGGGCCAGCGCAGGCGCAGTGGGATGTCGCGGCTGCGTGCGGCGTCGCGCCAGCTGTCGTCTTGCACCGCGGGGGCTGCGGCGGCCGGCCGCACCAAGGCCGCCAGCGCGCACAGGGCCAGGGTGTCGCGGCGGTTCAAGCATGGGTTCATGGGCAAGATTGAACACCGTCAACTTTGCTGCTGTGTTGCAGCCGGGCAGCTTGAGCCTGGTGGTGCTGCAGGTGGTGCTGGGTGCGGCGCCCGATTTCCCCTGGGGCGGCCTGGCGCAGGGCGGCCTGCAATTGCTGCTGCCGCTGCTGCTGGGCCCCTGGCTGGGTGTGGCCCTGCGCCGCCGCGGTTGGGCGCCAGGACGCGAGTGGTGGGCGCTGGTGGCGCTGATGGTGGCCATGGTGCTGGGCATGCTGGCTTTTCACACCTGGGCGGCCGAGCCCATGAAGCAGTTGATTGCCCAGGCCACTGGCCAGGTCGACCAGGACGGCAAGCGCAAGCGCGTGATCATGATGGTGGGGCTTTCCGTGCGCACGCCCGGCGCCGACGCGGCCGATGCGGCTGCCGCTGCCGCTGCGGCATCAGCGGCATCGGCCGCGGGCAGGCCCGCTTGCACCGATTGCGAGGTGCCGGCCGAGATTCCCTTGCTCAACCGGGTGCTCAACACCCTGAGCAGTGCAACGCTGACTTTCTTCTTGGCCGGTGGCGCTGGCCTGTGGGGCTGGCGGCGTGAACGTGCCGGCCTGGCTGCGCTGGCGCGCGAGCAGGAACTGGCCCACGCACAGGCCCAGCGGCGCGAGGCCGAACTGCGCTTGTCGGTGCTGGCCGCGCAGGTGGAGCCGCACTTCTTGTTCAACACCCTGGCCGGGGTACGCAGCGCCATCGCCACCGACCCGGCGCGCGCCAGCGACATGATCGACCGCCTGGCCGACTACCTGCGCGCGGCCATCCCGCGGCTGCGCAGCGACGGTGGCGCCCAGGCCACGCTGGGCGGGCAGTTGGACATCGTGCGCGCCTACCTGGGGCTGATGGCCACGCGCATGCCGCGGCTGTCGTTTGCCATCGACGTGCCCGCCGCGCTGCTGGCCGCACCCTTCCCGCCGTTGATGCTGATTTCTCTGGCCGAAAACGCCGTCAAGCACAGTGTGGAGCCCAAGGTGGGGCCGGTGCGCATCACGGTGACGGCCCGGCTCGTCGAGCAAGGCCGGTTGGAGGTGACCGTGGCCGACGACGGCGCGGGCTTTGGTGCATCGACCGGCGGCAGCGGCCTGGGCCTGAGCAACATCCGCGAACGCCTGCAGCAGATGTACCCGGCGCGCGCCGCGCTCACATTGCATGCGCGGCCCGAAGGCGGCGTGGCCGCCATCATCAGCGTACCGATGGAGTGACGACCATGCCCACCGAAGCCGCTGAGAGAGCTGGCCGATGGGCTGGACCCGGACCAGTTCTGGCAGGTGCACCGCGGCGTGATCGTGCGCGCCAGCGCCATCGCACGCGCCCAGCGCGACGAACTCGGGCGCATCACCCTGCACCTGAAAGAGCACGCCGAAAGACTGGCCGTCAGCCAGGCCTACCAGTGGCGCTTCATGCCGATGTAGTGGCTTAGATGCAGCGCCAGCGCCGAGCCTGACCGCACCGCCTCAGGCCGGTTCGCTGGCCGACACCAAGCCGCGCTTGTGCAACAGCGGCTGCACCGTGGCGGCGCGGCCGCGAAAGGCCACATAGGCCTCGGTGGGCGGCACGGAGTTGCCGCTGCCGTAGATGTGGGTGCGCAGGCGCGCCGCCACCTCGGGCGCAAACGGGCTGCCGGCCTCAGCAAAGGCGCCGTAACCGTCGGCGTCCAGCACCTCGGCCCACAGGTAGACGTAATAGCCCGCGGCATAGCCGGCGCTGGCGAACAGGTGTTGGAAGTGCACCAGGCGGTGGTTCAGCCCCACGCCGTCGGGCAGGCCCAGTGAGCGCAGCAGCTCGGACTCGAAGGCGCACAGGTCGGCGGGCGGCTCGGCCTCATGGCGGGCGTGCACGGCCATGTCCACCAGCGCACTGGCGGTGTAGCGCACGGTCTCGTAGCCCTGGTTGAATTGGCTTGCGCGGTGCATGCGCTGCATCAGGTCGACGGGGATGGGCTGGTCGGTTTGCCAATGCCGGGCATGGCGCTGCAGCACCTCGGGCTCGGTCGCCCAATGCTCGAACAGCTGTGAGGGCAGCTCGACGAAGTCGCGCAAGACCTGCGTGCCCGACAGCCGATGGAACTGCACGTTGGACAGCAAGCCGTGCAGGCCGTGGCCAAATTCGTGGAACAGCGTGCGCACGTCGTCCAGCGACAGCAGCGTGGGCGCGCCAGGCGCACCGCGGGCAAAGTTGTTGTTGTTCAGGATCACGGGCAACTGCGCGCCGCCGTTGCGGCGCTGCCAGCGCAATGAACTCATCCACGCGCCGCTGCGTTTGCCGGCGCGGGCAAAGTTGTCTTGCAAAAACACGCCCACGGTGTCGCCCGACGCGTCGCGCACCTCGTAGGCCTTCACGTCGGGGTGGTAGACGGGCACGTCGTCACGTGGTGTGAAGCTCAGCCCGAACAGGCGCGACGCGCAGTCGAAGGCCGCGCCCACCATGCGCTCAAGCTGGAAGTAGGGCTTGATCTGTGCGTCGTCCAGCTCGTAGCGCTGGCGGCGCACTTTCTCGGCCCAGAAACGCCAGTCCCAGGACTCGATGGATTCGTGCACGCCTTCGGCCTGCATCACCGCTTGTAGCGCCTGGCGCTCGCGCGCCACGGCGGCCAGCGCGCGCGGCCAGACATCGCCCAGCAGGCCTTGCACGGCAGCGGGTGTGCCGGCCATGGTGTCGGTGAGCGCGTGGTCGGCGTAGCTGTTGTGGCCATGCAGGCGCGCTTGCTCGTTGCGCCGGCGCAGGATCTGGCGGGCGACCTCGCGGTTGTCGTGTTCGCCGGGCTGCTCGCCGCGGCCGACCCAGGCACGCCAGGCTTGCTCGCGCAGGTCGCGCCGCTGCGAGAAGGTGAGAAAGGGCACCACCAGCGAGCGCGACAGCGTGATCACATACCCCGCCACGTCGCGCTCGGTGGCCGCTTGCTGGGCCGCGGCGCGCACAAAGTCGGGCAGGCCGGCCAGCGCGGCTTCGTCGTCCAGCACCAGCTGCCAAGTGGACTCGTCATGCAGCACGTTCTGTGCAAACTGCGTCGTCAGCGCGGCCAACTCTTCCATCACCTGCGCATAGCGCGCCCGCGGCGCCGGGTCCATGCGGGCGCCAGAGCGCACGAAGTCCAGGTGCACGCGCTCGAGCAAGCGCCGGGCCTCGGGGTCCAGACCAAGTTCAGCGCGGCGGGCATGCAGGGCATCGACGCGGGCAAACAAGGCCTGGTCCATGTAGACCGCGCTGCCGTGGGCGGCCATCGGCGCGGCCATGCTGCGCTGCACGGCCTGCAACGCCGGGCTGGTGGCCGACGAGGTGAGGTTGTAAAACACGGCCGAGACGCGCTGCAACAAGGCCCCGGTGCGGTCGAAAGCGGCCACGGTGTTGTCGAAGCTGGCGGGCTCGGTCTGGGTCGAAATGGCCCGCAACTCCTCGCGCTGCGCGCGCATGCCTTCGCGCAGCGCGGGCTCGAAGTGTTCGGGCTGAAGGGCTGCAAACGGCGGCAGGCCGAATGGGGCCGTCCAGCTCTGGAGCAGCGGGTTGCGCACTGGCGTGTCGGCCGCGCCCATCACTTCTCTTTCCTGATGGCGATCTCGTCGTCTTCGCGGTAGCGCCGGTCCGAGCAACTGGTCAGCCAGCCCTTGCGCTCGGACTCCACGGCGTTGCTGCGATCGGCCCACTTGGCATTGCGCTCATTCCAGTCGGTGACACGCACTTCCAGGGTGCCCACCTTGGCGTTGTAGGCGCGAATAATCTCCTCGCTTTGCGTGGCCAGGCGCTGGCGTTCGGCCTCGAGTGTTGCCCGCTCGGCCACCAGCGCGGCTTGCTCGGTGTTCATTTCGGCACGCTGGCGTTCTGCCGGTGCGCCGCTGCGCTTGGAGGCGTTGAACTCCGCCACGCGGGCGTTCAGCGCTTCGACGCGGGTGCCGTAGGCCTTGAAGCGCACGCCCAGTTCATCGGCGACCTTGCGCAAGTCCTCGATCTTGGTGCGCTCGTCGCGTACCGCCTGCTGCTCGACACCGATGCCGGCCTTTTCGGCAGCCAGGGGTTCACGCTGCGTTTCGAGCTCGGTGATGCGGTTGCGGATCGTCTCTTCCTGCTTCAGGCAGGTGCGCAACTCATCCCGCGTCAGCAGCGGCCCGCCGGCCACGCCGCTGCCCAAGGCGGTGGGTTTGGCGGCTGCCGTGGCCGCCGCGGCAGCCGCCGTGGCCGCCGCGGGCTTGGCTGCAGCAGGCTTGGCTGTGGTGGGTTTGGCAGCGGCCGGCGCAGGCGCAGCTACCGGCTTGGCCGCTGTCTGGGCCGTCGCGCTCAGCGACAGCATGGCCAGCAGGGCGATCAGCATGCCCGCGGCGGATGCAGTTTGGGTTCTGGTCATCGTCTCAGCCTTCGTCACAAGCAGCCGGCGACGCCAGCCCAGCGGGGAATTTTGCCACCCTTGCCTTGGCGCTTGTCGCAGGCCAAACTCGCCGCACCAAAACCCGAACACGAGGACCAACATGAAAGCGATCAAGTGGATCCTTGGCGCGCTGCTGGCGCTCGCCGCCGTGCTGGTGTTGGGCGGCCTGCTGTTGTCGCCCAAGTTCACGGTGGTGCGCAGTGTCAGCATCAACGCGCCGCCGGAAAAAGTCTACGCCTTGGTGGCCGACCCGCGGGGCTGGAAGGCCTGGTCGGTTTGGAACCAGCGCGACCCGGCCATGGAGATCACCTACTCCGGCCCGCCCTCGGGCGCCGGCGCCGCCTGGGCCTGGAAGAGCAAGACCGAAGGCGACGGCAAGATGAGCTTCACCGCCGCAGAACCGGACAAGCGCGTGGCCTACGACCTGTACTTCCCCGACTTCGGCACCACTTCCAAGGGCGACCTCACCTTCACGCCCGAGGGTAGCGCCACCAAAGTCAACTGGACCATGAACGGCGACATGGGCAGCAACCCACTGTTCCGCTGGATCGCCCTGTTTGCCGACAAGATGGTGGGCAAGGACTTCGAAGCCGGCCTGGCCGGGCTGAAGGCCGCGGCCGAGAAGTCCTGAGCGGCCCGGGCACCGCTCCGTGGGCGGCCGCGGCCGCTGTGGCACAGTGCGCAGCCCTGCCTGCCGTACCACCGCACCATGCCTTCAGCGCTGCCTTTGTTCTTGAACCCGCCCTGCCCTGGGCGCCCGGCATGGCACTGAAGTCCACCATCTTCAAGGCCGCGCTGCAGATTGCCGACATGGACCGCGCGCTGTACGCCGACCACCAGCTCACCCTGGCCCGCCACCCCTCGGAAACTGATGAGCGCCTGATGGCCCGGGTGCTGGCCTTCGCGCTGAACGTGCCGGCCGACGACCATGGCGGCGCCCTGGTGTTTGCGCGCGGCTTGGGCGACGGCGACGAGCCCGACCTGTGGCAGCACACCCTGGCCGGTGTGCTGCTGCATTGGGTAGAAGTCGGCCAGCCCGCCGACGACCGCCGCCTGGCCAAGGCCTGCAGCCGCGCCGAGCGCGTCACGCTGTACTGCTACAGCCAGGCCGCGCCGATCTGGTGGGCCGGCATCGCGCCCAAGGTGGCGCGGCTGCGCAATTTGCAGGTCTGGCAGATTCCGGCCGACGAGAGCCAGGCGCTGGCCAAATTGGTCGCGCGTTCGATGCAGTTGCAGGTGACGGTGCAAGAGGGCCAGATCTGGGTTGGCAACACCGACGACAGCGTGGAAATTCATCTCAAGTCCCTGCAGGCGCCGCACCCATGAAAGACGACGACAGCGACAACTACCTTTGGCTTGAAGAGGTCCACGGTGAACGCGCCCTGGACTGGGTGCGCGAACGCAATGCGCACAGCCAGGCCGTGCTGCAGGCCCAGCCGGGCTTCGAGTCCATGCGCGCCGACATCCAGGCGGTGCTGGACGCCACTGACCAGATCCCCTACGTGCAGCGCCGTGGCGACTGGTTCTACAACCTGTGGAAAGACGCCACGCACCCGCGCGGCCTGTGGCGGCGCACCACCTTGGCCGAGTACCGGCGGCCCGAGCCCGCCTGGGAGACGGTGCTGGACCTCGACGCCCTGGCCGTGGCCGAGGCCGAGAACTGGGTCTGGGCCGGCGCCACCTGGTTCGGCCCCGAGTACAGGCGCTGCCTGTTGGCGCTGTCGCGGGGCGGTGCCGACGCCAAGGTCGTGCGCGAGTTCGATGCCCAGGAGCGCAAGTTCGTGGAGGGCGGCTTCTTCCTGCCCGAAGCCAAGTCCCTGGTCGAATGGATAGACATCGACCATGTCTTCGTGGGCACCGACTTCGGCCCGGGCTCGATGACCAGCTCAGGCTACCCGCGCGTCATCAAGCGCTGGCAGCGCGCCCTGCCGCTGGCCACTGCGCGCACGGTGTTCGAGGCCGAGTTCCGCGATGTCTCGGCCTCGGTCGATGTCGACCGCACGCCGGGTTTCGAACGCACGGTGTTTGCGCGCAGTCCGGACTTCTACACCTCGCGCATGAGCCTGTTGCAAGGCACGCGCCTGGTGGATATCGACAAGCCCCTGGACGCGCAGCTCAGCTTCTGGAAAGACCGCGTCCTGATCGAATTGCGCAGCGACTGGAACCTGGGCCAGACGCATTGGCCGCAAGGCTCGCTGCTGATGGGCGACGCCGCCGCCTACCTGAAGGGCCAGCGCCAGTTCAAGGCGCTGTTCACGCCCAGCGCGGGCTGCGCGCTGATGTCCTTCACTGCCACCCGCAACACCTTGTTGATGACGCTGTCCGACCAGGTCAGCAGCCGCTTGCAGGCCTGGCACGTGGATCGCGGCCAATGGCGGCTGCGTGATGTGGCCGTGCCGCCGCTGGCCACCATCAGCGCCAGCAGCCTGCATGACCCGCTGCTGTCCAGCGACGAGCTGGCCGAGGCTTACCAGCTCGGTGTAACGGGGTTTCTTCAGCCTGAATCCCTGCACCTGGGCCATACCGCACGCGGCGGCCTGGAACTGCTGAAGTCCCGCCCCGACCAGTTCGACGCCAGCGGCATGCGCGTTGAACAGCACTGGGCCACCGGCCGCGACGGCACCCGGGTGCCCTACTTCGTCGTCTGGCCCGCGCTTGCCGTGGCCGATGGCGACAACCCCACACTGCTGTATGGCTACGGCGGCTTTGAGGTGCCGCTGCTGCCCACGTATTCAGGCGGCATCGGCCGCGCCTGGACGGGCCGCGGCGGGGTTTTCGTGCAGGCCAACATCCGCGGCGGCGGTGAATTCGGGCCGGGCTGGCACCAGGCCGGCGTGGGCGCCAACAAGCAAAACAGCTACGACGATTTCGCGGCTGTTGCCGAAGACCTGATCGCGCGCAAGATCACGCGCCCGCAGCGGCTGGGCATCAAGGGCGGCAGCAACGGCGGGCTGCTGGTGGGTGCGGTCATGACGCAGCGCCCAGAGCTGTTCAACGCCGTGGTCTGCCAGGTGCCATTGCTGGACATGCGGCGCTACCACCGCTTGCTGGCCGGTGCTTCATGGATGGCCGAGTACGGCGACCCCGGCAGCAAAGAGGACTGGGCCTGGATCGCCAAGTACAGCCCCTACCACCGCGTGCGCCCGGCCAGCGACGGCGCGCGCTACCCCAAGGTGCTGTTCACCACCAGCACGCGCGACGACCGCGTGCACCCGGGCCACGCCCGCAAGATGGCCGCGCGCATGCAAGCCTTTGGGCACGAGCTGCTGTACTGGGAAAATCTGGAAGGCGGCCACAGCGGCGCGGCCGACAACGCGCAGCGTGCTCACATGACTGCGCTGGAATACAGCTTTCTCTGGCAGCAACTGGGGCGTTGACGCTGTCGTGCTGACCTGGATCGACGACGACACCCCACTGCCGCCGCCCACCCAAGCGCTGGGCGAAGACAGCGACGCGCCCGGCCTGGTGGCCGCCGGCGGCCGCATCTCGGCCGCGCGTTTGAACGAGGCCTACCGCAGCGGCATCTTCCCGTGGTACAGCGCCGGCCAGCCGGTGCTGTGGTGGAGCCCGGACCCGCGCATGGTGCTGCCCTGCGCCGAGTTCAAGCTGTCGCATTCGTTGAAGAAGGCCCTGCGCCGCTTCCTGCGCACCCCCGGCTGCACGCTGCGCTTTGATGGCGACTTCGCCCGCGTCATTACCGCCTGCGCCGCCGCCGCGCGGGCCGGGCAAGACGGCACCTGGATCGTGCCCGCGCTGATGGACGCCTACCAGGACTGGCACCGCGCCGGCCGCGTACACAGTGTCGAGACCTGGATCGACGGCGAACTGGTGGGTGGCTTGTACTTTGTGGCCATCGGGCAAATGTGCTTCGGCGAGTCGATGTTTTCGCACCGCACCGACGCCAGCAAGATCGCCCTGGCGGCTTTGGTCGCGGCCTGCCTGGAACGCGGCGTGCGCCTCATCGACTGCCAACAAAACACCGGCCACCTGGCGTCCCTGGGTGCGCGCGAGATTGCACGCAACGACTTTCTTGCCCACGTGCATCACGCTGTGGCGGCTCCCCAGCCTGTCGAATGGACCTATGATGAAAAGGCGTGGCACCACCTCGGGCTGTAGTCAGACCGGCCACCGCGAGGCAGGCCCCCACACGTGACGCATCCCAAGGAGCTACCGCTGTCGTCGTTGCAGTTCTATGCAACGGCGCCCTACCCTTGCAGCTACCTGCCCGGCCGCCAGGCACGCTCGCAGGTGGCCACGCCCAGCCACCTGATCCACGCCGACGCCTATTCGGGCCTGGTAGCCAACGGCTTTCGGCGCAGCGGCATGTTCACCTACCGCCCTTACTGCGACGGTTGCCGCGCCTGCGTGCCCTTGCGCGTGCCGGTAGCCACCTTTGAGCCCACGCGCAGCCAGCGCCGCGCCGCGCGCCAGCATGGCCACTTGCAGGCGCGCGTGCTGCGGCTGTGTTTCATCCCCGAGCACTACCAGCTCTACCTGCGCTACCAGTCGGGCCGCCACAGCGGCGGCGGCATGGACCACGACAGCGTGGACCAGTACACGCAGTTCTTGCTGCAAAGCCGCGTCAATTCACGCTTGGTTGAATTCCGCGAGCCCGCGCCCGAGGGCCAGACCGGCGCGCTGAAAATGGTGTCGATACTGGATGTGTTGAGCGACGGCATCTCAGCCGTCTACACCTTTTATGAGCCCGAAGAGCACACCAGCTACGGCACGGCCAGCGTGATGTGGCAAGTCGACCAGACGCGGCTGCTCAAGCTGCCCTACGTGTACTTGGGCTACTGGATCGCGCAGAGCCCCAAGATGGCCTACAAAAGCCAGTTCGGCCCCCACGAGCTGCTGCTGGACGGCCGCTGGCAGGCCGCGGCAAGTTCAGGCTGAGGCCGACCACAACGCGCCGGCCGCGTCCAGCCGCGCCGCGCCCTCGGCCTGTAGCTTGAGCAAGTGCGCCAGCAGCGAGCGGCGCGCCATGGCGTGCAAGGCCGCAGGCACGTCGGCATAGACCACTGGCAGCAGCACGTCCACGTCCGCCGGCCCCAGCGCCTGCACGGCGGCCAGCACCCGCGCTTCGCGGCGCAGGCGGTGCGCGATGAGTGCGCGCAACACGTCATGTGGTTGCGCCACCAAGAAACCGTGGCCGGGCGCCAGCCAGTCCAGTGGGATGTCCAGCAGCGCGCGCAGCGCAGCCAGGTAGGCGGCCATGTCACCGTCGGGCGGGTTGATGACCACGGTGGAGCCCTGCATCACGTGGTCGCCCGTGAACAGCGTGGCTTCTTCTTCGAGCAAAAAGCACAGGTGGTTGGACGCGTGCCCCGGCGTGTGCAGCACGCGCAGGGTGGCGTCGCCCTGCGCGCCGCCCAACACCAGGCGCTCCCCGTGCTGAAGCTCGCGCTGCGGCGCAAAGAGCGGGTCTTGCCACTGCGGGTGCTCGGCCGTGCGGCCCAGCACCGGCGCGCCGGTGGCCTGGGCCAAGGCGACCGCACCCGGCGAGTGGTCGCGGTGCGTGTGCGTGACGAGAATCTGCGTGATGGGCCCGCCGGCCAGTGACGCCGCGGCGAGCAAGGCCTGCAGGTGGGAATCACTTTCGGGCCCGGGGTCGATGACGGTCCAGCCGGTGTTTTCACCCGAACCCGCGCCGACCAGGTAGCTGTTGGTGCCGGGCCCCGTCATGGGGCCGGCGTTGGGTGCCGTCACGCGCCACACGCGTTCGGACAAGCGCACCGCCACGCCGGGCTGGATCTCGCAGGCCACGTCACCGCGGCCCAGCGGGTCCAGGCGCGCGATCTCGGCGTAGGGCAACTCGTGGGGCAGCACCACGTGCGGGCCCTTGCGACTGCGGCCCACACGCGGCAACGTCAGACGGATGTCGCTGCGCGCAGCGGCCTCGGCCAGGGCGTCGGCGGCGCTGCCAAAGCGTGCCAGGTCTTGCAGGGTGCGCCGCGTCACGGGCAGCAGCTTCAGGCCGCGTTCGGGCAGCAGCGCAGCTTGCGGGGTCAGCCACATCAGCTCTTGCGCCTCGCCGTAGTCGGCCACCGCTGTTTGCCCGGCGGGTGCCCGCGCGGCAAAGAAGCGCGTGTCGAAGCGCTTGGGGCTACCCGGCGGCGTCAACCAGTGGCTGTGGTACGCCAGGCCACGCAAGTCCAGCCGCAGTACATGCGCGCGGCAGAAGTCGGCCATCGACACCTCACCCGACTGCAGCCGGTCGCGCCAGCCCTGCAGTTCGGCCTCGGCCGGCGTGCGGTCGTCCAGCAGCAGACCCACTTCCTCGAAGGTCTCGCGCACAGCGGCCACCAGGTAGTCCAGCCCGCCGTGGGGCAGGCCCAAGCGGGCGCTGGCCGTCGTGTCGTCGGGGCCCAGGCAATGGGCGTGGGCGTCACGGTCGCGCGGGTCGAGCACGCCGCCCGGGAACACGGCTGCGCCGCTGCGCAAGTCGCCATCGCGATCGGCACGCCGCAGCATCAGCACCTCCACGCCGCGGCTGTCCTGGGCGTCGCGCAACAACAGCAGCGAGGCGGCGTTGCGGGTGTCGGGCGAGGTCGGTTGGGTCATGCGGGGTCTTCTTGTGGGGGCGCTTGCAGCACGGCGGCGGCAGCAATGAGCGCGTTGATGTCGTCGTCATGCAAACCGGCCTCGCGCAAGACCTCTCGGCTGTGCTCGCCCAGGTGCGGCGCGCGGCGCGGCATACCCGCAGGCGTGCGGCCAAAGCGCGGTGCCGGGGCTGGCTGCACGACGCCCTCCACGCTGACGAAGGCCCCGCGGGCGCGCGCATGGGCGTGGGCCGGCGCCTCGTCGAAGGACAGCACCGGGGCGAAGCAGGCATCGCTGCCTTCCAGCAGCGCGCACCAGGCGTCGCGCGTGCGCTGGCGCACTGCCGTGGCAATGGCTTGGCGCATCTCGGGCCACAGCCGGCGGTCGTGCTGGCGCTGCACGAAGCCCGGCGCAAGCGTCAGTGCATCGGCCAGCTTGGCAAAGAACTTGGGCTCCAGCGCCGCCAGGCTGATGAAGCGGCCGTCGGCTGTCTCGTAGGTGTCGTAGAACGGCGCGCCGCCGTCGAGCAAGTTGGCGCCACGCTCTGCGGTCCACTGCCCACCGGCAGCCAGACCATAGAACACCGAGGCCAGGCTGGCCGCGCCGTCGACCATGGCCGCGTCCACCACCTGGCCGGCGCCCGAGCGTTGGCGCTCGAACAGAGCCGCCATCACACCCAAGGCCAGGAACAGCGCGCCGCCGCCGTAGTCGCCCACCAGGTTCAGCGGCGGCACAGGCTTGCCACCCGCCGCGCCGATGGCGTGCAGCGCGCCCGACAGGGCGATGTAGTTCAGGTCGTGCCCGGCAGCCTGCGCCAAAGGGCCGGTCTGGCCAAAGCCTGTCATGCGGGCGTAGACCAAGCGCGGGTTCAGCGCCAGGCAGACGTCAGGCCCCAGGCCCAGGCCCTCGGCCACACCGGGGCGAAAGCCCTCCACCAGCACATCGGCACCTTGCACCAGGCGCAGCGCGGCGTCGCGCCCGGCGGGGGCCTTCAGGTCCAGCGCCAGCGATCGGCGGTTGCGTGCATTCACGTCCAAGCGCCGCTCCAGCGCCAGGCCCAGGCCGCTGGGCTGCACGCGGTCCACGCGCACCACGTCGGCGCCCAGATCGGCCAACAACATGCAGCACATGGGCACCGGCCCGATGCCGGCCAGCTCGATGATGCGCAGTCCGTGCAGTGGGCCCATGGCGCGGGAGTGTGCACCAAGCCTGCCGCCGCGCCGCCGCCGGCAGGGCGGCTGGCACGGAGCATTCCTGGGGATGGTGACGCCCGGTGTGCCGGCCTACACTGCCCGCGGCCCAGCAACCCGCCGACAAGCCGGCACGCCCCGCCATGACATTCGAACAAGACGCGTTCATCAGCTACGCGCACATCGACAACGAGCCCATCAGCGCCGGCCAGAAAGGCTGGGTGACGCAGTTTCACGCCACGCTGCAAACCATGCTCAGCCAGCGCCTGGGCGAGCGGGCACGCATCTGGCGCGACGACAAGCTCGGCGGCGACGACATCTTTGCCGACGAGATCGCCCTCCAGTTCAACAAGACGGCGCTGCTGGTGTCCATCCTCAGTCCGCGCTACCTGCGCTCTGAATGGTGCACGCGTGAACTGCGCGAGTTCTGCGCCGCCGTCGAACGCGGCGGCAGCGTGGGCGCGGCCAACAAGAGCCGCGTCTTCAAGGTCGTGAAGACACCCTTGGACCCGGGCGCGGCCCTGCCCGATGCGATGCAGACCACGCTGGGCTACGAGTTCTTCGAAGAGGACCACGGCGCGCCGCGCGAGCTGGACCCGGCCTTTGGCGACGCTGCGCGCCAGGAATTCCTCAGCCGCATCAGCCGGCTGGCGTGGTCGCTGGCGCAAAGCCTGCAAGGGCTGCGCGGGCTGGCCGTGGCAGCGCGCGCCGACGCGGCCGACTCGGGTGCGTCGGCTGTGTCGGCTGCGTCGGCGGCACCAGCCGCGCGGCCGGCGGTGTACCTGGCCCATTGCGGTCGCGACCTGAGCGAGGTGCGCGAACAACTCGCCACCGAGCTGCGCATGCACGGCCACGAGGTGCTGCCCGCGCAGCCGCTGCCGATGTCCGAAGATCGGCTGCTGCCCGAACTCGACGCGCTGCTGGCGCGCTGCGCCGTGGCCGTGCACCTGGTGGGCCGCAGCGTGGGGCCGGTGCCCGACGGACCCAGCGGCCGGTCACTGGCCATGCTGCAGAACGACTGCGCCGCGCGGCGCTGCGAGCAAAGTGAGCTGCGCCGCATCATCTGGTTGCCGGCCGGTGTGAGCGGCGAACGTGCAGAGCAGCAGGCCTTCATCGACGCGCTGCAGCGCGACGCCGCCCAGCAGCGCGGCGCCGACTTGCTGCGCGGTGATGTCCAGGCGCTGAAGAGCACGCTGCACCATGCGCTCAAGCCCGCTGACCCGCCCCAGCCCCTGCCCGCCGCGGCCGGCCAGCGCCGCGTGCACGTGCTGATGTGCGAGACCGACCGCACGGCATCCGTGCCCTTGCTCAAGCGGCTGCGCGCGCAGGGCCTGCAGGTGTCGATACCGGTGTTCGTCGGCGACGCCGCGGCCCTGCGCAAGGCCAATGCCCAGTTGATCGCCGACTGCAACGGCCTGATCCTGTTCTACGGTGCGGGCGACGAGGTGTGGAAGTTCCACCAGCAGTGCGAGTTGCGCAAGCAGGCGGCCTTGCGCGGTGCGCCGCCTGGCGCCGCGGAGTGGACCTGGCTGGCACCACCGCTCACCGCCGACAAGGAACTGCTGCAACTGCTGGGCGACACCCCATTGATCGACGGTCTGGCCGAAGGCGGCGTTGATGCACTGCAGCCCTTCTTTGCCGCGCTCGACGCCGTGGCGCCACCACGATGAGCACGATCCAGCTGCCCAGCAACCCTTTTCCCGGGCTGCGCCCTTTCCGGCAAGGCGAAGAGGCGCTGTTCTTCGGCCGCGAAACGCAGGTCGACGCGATGATCGACAAGTTGGCCGGCACGCGCTTTCTGGCCGTGGTGGGCACCTCGGGCTCGGGCAAGTCATCACTCGTCAACTGCGGCCTGGTGCCGGGGCTGTACCGCGGCTTGATGGACCGCGCAGGCAGCGACTGGCGCGTGGCCACGCTGCGCCCGGGCAACCGCCCCTTGCGCGCCCTGGCCGAGGCATTGGCCCGGCCCGGCTTGCTGGGCCCGCAGGCGGCCGACGACGGCACCGGCTTCAGCCCCACCGAGCTGATGGAAGCGCTGCTGCGCATGAGCAAGCTCGGCCTGGTCGACGCCTGCCAGCAAGCCCACCTGGGCCCGCGGCAAAACCTGCTGGTGGTGGTGGACCAGTTCGAGGAGCTGTTTCGCTTCCGCGCCCTGGCCGCTGACGGTCCGCAAGCGGCCAAGGGCCAGGAAGACGCCACCGCATTCGTCAACCTGCTGCTCGAAGCCGCAGCCCACCCCGAGCTGCCGGTGTACGTGGTGCTGACCATGCGGTCGGACTTTCTCGGCGAGTGCGCCCAGTACGTCGGGCTGCCCGAAGCCATCAACCGCGGCCAGTACCTGGTGCCACGCATGACGCGCGAAGAACGCCGCGCGGCAATAGCCGGCCCCGTGGGTGTGTGCGGCGCGCAGATCGACCCGGTGCTGTTGACCCGCTTGGTCAATGACGTGGGCGACGACCCCGACCAGCTGTCGCTGCTGCAACATGCCCTGAACCGCACCTGGGCCGACTGGCACGAAGGTGGGCGCGTCGGTGCGCTGTCGCTGGTGCATTACGAAGCGATAGGCACGATGGCCCAGGCGCTGGACAAGCACGCCGAAGAAGCCTACGCCGCCCTGGTTGGCCCGGCGCAGCAGGCCCGGTGTGCCGAGCTGTTCAAGGCCATCACCGACCGCGGCACCGACGCGCGCGGCACACGCCGGCCCACACGCATGGACACCTTGATGGCCATCACCGGTGCCAGCGCCGACGCGTTGACGGCGGTGATCGAGGTCTTGCGCGAACCCACGCGCTCCTTCCTGATGCCGCCTGCCGGCACACCGCTGGCGCCGGACACGCCCATCGACATTTCCCACGAGAGCCTGATGCGGGTCTGGCAGCGCCTGCG
Source organism: Burkholderiales bacterium (assembly GCA_031420055.1). Classification (GTDB taxonomy): domain Bacteria; phylum Pseudomonadota; class Gammaproteobacteria; order Burkholderiales; family Burkholderiaceae_C; genus Rubrivivax. The sequence continues at coordinate 28,951 of JANOLY010000328.1, forward strand.
CAACTGGGTCGACCAGGAGGCCCGATCCGCCCAGGTCTACCGCCGCCTGGCAGAAACGGCCGAGTTGCATGCCGCCGGCCGCGCCGCGCTGCTGCGGCCCCCCGACCTGCCCTTCGCCGTGGACTGGCAGGCCCGCGAGCAACCCAGTGCCGCCTGGGCGCACCGCTACCGGCCCGGCCTGGACGCCGCCTTGCAGTTCCTGCAGCGCAGCCAGCAGGCCTACGACGAAGAAGTGCGCGCCGAGCAAGCCGAGACCGCCGAGCGCGATCAATTGCTGCGACAGCAGCGGCGCACACGGCGTCTGCTCGTCGCCGCGGGCGTCATCGGCAGCGTGCTGGTGGTGATGTTCTCGGCCATGGGTTGGCTGGTCCGCGACGCGACCCGCGAACGTGTTCGCGCCAACACCGAGGCGGCCCGCTCTGCGCAGGCCGAACGTGCCGCCCGCACCGCCCAGGCCGCGGCCGAGACCGCGTTGCTGGCCGCACGCCGCGCCGCAGACACACAGGGCTGGCAGCAGAAGATCTACAGCAACGCCTTGAGCGGCAAGATAGAGCTTCAGCGGGAAATACAGCGCGCCGTGCAAGACCGCCGCGCCGTGTACCTGCAATACGCCGACCCCGAGCAGCGGCGTGCCGTGGAAGCGCTGCGGCCGCACCTGGCCCAGGCCGGCTGGTCGGCCCCGGGCTCGGAACGCGTGCAGTCCGCGCCGAACAACGCGCAGATCCGCTACTTCCGCAAGGACGACGAAGGCGCTGCCCGCAGCCTGGCCGCGCTGTTCAAGCGCTGGGGCTGGGGCGTCCTGCGGCCGGAATTCATCAAGGGCGACGGCGGCCTGTCAGAGCAGACCAGTCAGTTTGAAGTGTGGCTCGCCCGGCCCAACCCGGCTGAGCTGGTGCGGCTGCTCAAGGCCATCGACGGACCGGTGAAGGACGACCGCCTGAAGGCCCTGCAGGCCTTGGTCGACAGCCACGGCGCGTCGCCTGCGGCCATCAGCGCGGCGCTGGACCTGGCCAGCGCCGCGCGACTCGAATCGTTGACAGCACCCGGCCGCTTCAACCAGCTGTACTTCCTGAGCCCCCCCGCCCCGCTGGCCTGGGACGACGCGCAGATTCGAACCGCCCGCGATGCCCTGGCGCGGGTGCGCAACCGTGCCGAGCCGGGCAAGGACACGCTGGAAGAAATCACCCGCATTGACAACCTCCTGGCCGCAGCGGCGGGCCGCGAAGCCTTTGGGCCGGCCTCGTGACCGTCATGCCGACAACCTGGCCTTGATGGCCGCGCCAGGTGCGCGGCAGGTGCGCGGCAGGTGCGCGGCAAAAACGGCGGTCCATCGCGTGGCCGGGCATGCGCTGCCGATCGACCGCCACAACCTGCAAGCCACGCTGGTGGCCCTGCCCAGCGACATCAGCCCAGCGATGGTGCGTGTGGCGTTGATTGAGTTGATTGAGTTGATCAAGTTTGACGGCCACACCCAGCATGGGTGAAATACTCCGCAGCGGCCCTGTGCCGAGTTGGCGCAGGCATGTCCACCGACCCCCCACGATGAACCGACCCCACCAACCGCCCCGCAGACACCGCGCTCGCCGCCTGGTGGCCACGGGCGTGCTCGCCCTGCCCGCGTGGGCTGCGGCCCAGACGGCCGAACCCGCGCCGGCGCAGCGTGTGGAGATCCGCGCTGACGCCAGCGCGCAGCGCCGTGCCGACACCGCCGCTCGGCAGGTGATCGCGCGCGAAGAACTGCTGCGCCATGGCGACAGCCGTCTGGCCGATGCCTTGCAGCGCGTGCCGGGCATCACCGTGGACGTCAGGGGCCAGAACACCGAATTCAAACTGGGCGGGCTGGGCGAGGGCTACACGCAGTTGTTGCTGAACGGCGAGCCCCTGCCCCGGGGCACGGCGCTGGACAGCATCGCGCTGGACAGCATCGAGCGGGTCGAGATCATCCGGGGCGCCAGCGTGCAGTCCTCGCAGGCCATAGCCGGCAGCATCAACATCATCACCCGCCGCGCCACGGCGCAGGCCACGCGCGACTACAAGCTCCACGGCGCCAGCCAGGCGGGCCGCGCACAGGCCACGGCCAGCCTGAACCTGGGCGACCGCGTGGGCCGCGCCACCTGGGGCCTGGGCCTGGTGGCCAGCAGCGAAGACCAGCTCTGGCCAGCGACCGTGCTGCAAGAGCGCCGCGAAGGCACCGCCCACTCGCTGACCCAGCGCACGCGCACCGACAAGCAGGAATTTGATCGCACCGACGCCATCAGCCTGAACCCGCGCCTGGCCTGGAAGCACGACACCGACGCCGCCGGCCTGCGGCAGTTCAGCACCGACCACAGCCTGCGCCTGGCGCGCTCCCGCGGCGGCGTGGCCGACGAGCGCGAGCCGCTGCTGGGCCCACCGCCGGCCCAACAGTCGAGTCGCCTGGCGCTGAACTACACACGCCTGTTCTGGCGCGGGCGGCTGCAGGCCCTGCACCGCGAGCCCGACGGTGCGCAGCTCGAAGCCAAGCTGAACATGACCTACGCCAGCCGCGACCAGCAGTCGCGACTGCAAGGCGTCGACGGCACGCCCCGCTTGGTGCAAGACACGGCCGTGGACGGCAAGGCTGTGGACCAGTCGAGCGTGCTCAACCTGAACCACCAGCGGCCGCTGGGCACGTCGCACCGCATCGACATCGGCACCGAGTGGGAACAGGCACACCGCCGCGAAGCACGCGTGCAGACCGAGCAAACGCTGCTCGGCGGCCTGCCCCCTGAGAACCTGGACGAACGCTACGACGCGCGGGCTCGCCGCTGGGCGCTGTATGTGCAGGACGACTGGTCCTTGTCCGCGACCACGGCGGCGCAACTCGGCGTTCGCCTGGAGCGGCTGGACACCGTGAGCGAAGGCAACGTGTTTGACGCGGTGCGCCAGCAGCACCGGCTGCTGGGCCCCGTGCTGCGACTGTCCACCGAACCCGCCCCGGGCCTGGGCACCTTCAAGCTGGGCCTGTCGCGCGGCTTCAAGCTGCCCGTGCCGCGCGACGTGATGCCGCGCCGCTACGTGCCGATCGAAGTCTCACCCACCGCGCCGGCGTTTTCCGGCAACCCGCAACTGCGGCCCGAACGCGCCTGGAGCCTGGACGGCAGCTGGCAGGCCAAGGCCGCCCCGGCAGGCAGCGACCTGGTGCTGTCGGCCTCGCTGCGGCACATCGACGACGTGATCCTGGACCGGCTGATCTACCAACCCGCCGTGGTGACCGCCCCGTGGTTGCTACAGCGCTTCAACGGCGGGCGGGCGTGGAGCGCCAGCCTGGAACTGGAATGGCGCGGCAGGGCCCAGCACGCGCTTGTGGCGCAAGCCCCCTTGCGCTGGCAAGCCAGCCTGGCCCTGGCCCGGTCACGCCTGATCGACGTGGCCGGCGAGCGGCCCGCAATCGCCGGGCAGGCGCCCTGGCAGGTCAAGCTGGACCTGACCCAACTGCTCACACCGGGCTGGACAGCCCAGCTGGGGTTTGAGGCGCGCGGCGCTGCGCTGGCCGACCAGCCCAGCGGTCGGCGCATTGAAAACGCGGCCCGGCACAGCATGAGCGCCGCGCTGAGCTGGCAAGCCCGGCCGCGCCAGACCTGGCGCTTGTCTGCCACGCAACTCGGCGCCACCGACGCTGTGGACATCAAGACCGTGCGCACCCAGGACGCCGGCGGGCCGGTCAGCTACCAGGCGCGCGACGCCTGGCAGCGCGACGTGGTGTGGCGGCTGGCTTTTGAGAGCGCCTTCTGACGCGCCAAAGGCAGGACATGGCCCTGGCCAATGACGTTTGGCAGGCCTGACAGCGGCGCAAGCGTGTGGCCATCGAGGAGTGCCCTGCCGGGCGCCTCAAGCCAGGGCACTGTAGAGATTGAAGCTGCTGATCAACACAATCACCGTGCCGACCAGCGCCAGCAAGGTCTTGGTGCGCAGCCGCTGCGTCAGCAGCGCGGCAAAGGGCGCCGCGAAGAGACCGCCCACCACCAGACCCGCCACGGTGACCCAGGGGCTTTCAGACACCAGCATTGCAAACACGCCGGCACTGACAAAGGTGAGAAAGAACTCGGCCAGGTTCACCGAGCCTATGGTCATGCGGGGGTCGTTGCCGGTGCCCACCAGTGTGGTCGTCACCACAGGGCCCCAGCCACCGCCACCGGCTGCATCGACGAAACCACCGAGCAAACCGAGCTTGGCGACATGTCGGGGCTCAGCGCGCTGCGGCTTGATGACGCGAAAGACCTTGCTGATGACGTACAGCCCCATCAGCAGCAGGTAGGCCGCAACAAACGGCTTGATGGCGGCGCCGTCAACGCTGGAGACCAGCCAGGCCCCAGCGGCAGCGCCCACCATGCCAGGCACCAGCAAGCGCAGGAACAGGCGCTTGTTCACGTGGCTGGCCCGGCACCGCGACCCGGATACGGGTAAGCAGGCGCAGAACCCGCTGGGCGAGTTCCCCGACCTCGCCGCAGGCGCGCGCTTCGACGCCGCTGTGAAGGCCGCCCGTGAGTGGTTCGGCCACCTGGCCCGCGGCGGGAAGAAGGAACCGTTGACCGTGAAGCAAGCGTGCGCGAACTACATCGACCAACTGAAGGCCGCTGGCAAGGCTCAGGCTGCGGCGGACACCGAAAAGCGCTTCGCCCGGTGGGTGGATGACCACAAGGTCGGTGGCATCACCTTGCAGAAGCTCAAGTCCGGCGACATCGACGAGTGGCGTAAGGGCCTGGCGGCGACGCCAACCATTCCGCAGGACAAGAAGAGCGACAAGCCGACGCGGGCACGGAGCGCGAGCACGCTCAACCGCGACATGACATCGCTGCGAGCCGCCCTGAACCTGGCCATCGAGAACGCCGACGCAACAAGCGACGCCGCCTGGAAGGTCAAGCTGCGGCCCGTGAAAGATGCAGACCGCCGCCGCGACGTGTACCTCGACCTGACACAGCGTCGTGCACTGATCGCCAAGGCCCCTGCCGATCTGGCCCTCTTCCTGAGCGCCCTGTCTCTGGTGCCGCTGCGCCCCGGCGCCATGGCCGCGCTGGTGGCCGGCAACTTCGACAAGCGCCTGTCCACACTGACCATCGGCAAGGACAAGCACGGGCAGGACCGAAAGATCACGCTGCCGCCGGCCACCGCCGCCTTCTTCGCCGCACAGTGCAAGGGCAAGCTGCCTACTGCGCCACTGCTGGCCCGGGCCGATGGCTCGGCGTGGAACAAGGATGCGTGGAAGTACCCGATCAAGGACGCCGTCATCGCGGCCGAGTTGCCGACAGCCGCCACAGCCTACGCGCTGCGGCACTCCACCATCACCGACCTGATCGCCCTGCACAAGCTCGACACGCTGACCGTTGCGCAGTTGTCGGGCACGAGCCTGCTGATGATCGAGAAGCACTACGGGCACCTGTTGCGCGAGCACGCGGCCAAGGCGTTGGCGTCGCTTACGCTGTAGATCGTGCGCGCCAGCCCTGAGCTGGGCTGAGCGCAACGCGTGCTGCCGGCGCTGTCCTGACGACGTTGGCGCGGGCACGCGAACAGCCGCAGCGCGGACCGAGCGACCAGGCTACCGTTTACTCCACCTCGAATCCCTGGCTCGTGAATTTCAAGGTCCGGCTGTTCTCCGTTACGGTGCGCACGACGTTGTCTGGTGCGCCGCCGGGCAAGGCGGCCTCAATCTCGATCGTGACGGTCACCTCGGCGCCGACGAGACCGGCAAGATGTGCGATCACCTCGTCGGCGATGCGACTTGCGTCGCGGCCGACGCGGGCGCTGTCAAGCGTGGCCGTGCCGTGAAATCGCTTGGGCTTTGCGGCCGCTGGCGGCAGGGCTGACTCGCCAATCGGGCTTGGTCCCGAAACTGCCGCTGCTGTCCCGGCTCCATCCGTCGTGGCACATCCAATCGTGGCCCCAAAACCGCCCGCCGCTGTTGCAGCGGCGGCCGCATCGGCATCACTCTGTGCACGAGCGACACTGGGCTTGACCAGCAGGCCCGAAGAATGTGCGTCGGCAATCGACACCGTCTGGCCCGTTCGCAGCCCACGGTAGCGCGCCGCAACATCATCGTGGCTGTCGGCAAGCGCGAAGCTGTCCTGCTCCCAGGTCATCAGCGACAGACCGTCCCGGATCGAGTTGACCAGCACCGACGAGTTCGCCAGGCGTGGCAAGTACAGGTAACGACCGAAGTCCTCTGCCAACTGACTGATGGCCACATGAGCGCCGCCGCGCCAGAGTGGCACACGGTCCAGTTCCATGCGCAGGCGCGACGGCGCAAAGCCCGTGAGCAGAAGTTCGTCGCTGCGCAGCTTCTTGCTCGCCCGCACGGCCAGCGCATCCTGCCCTGTCAGGCGCATGGCCTGCCATTCGATGGCCGACTGAGGCGTTGCCTGCACCGGCACCAGCAGCCACTGATAGGTTTCCGGCACGCGGGCCGTTACCGCCCCATCGGCCGCCTTCAATTGCGTCTCGGCCTGCTTCACCTGCTGCGGATCGAGATTCAGCGTCTTCTGCTCATCGATGATCGAAGCCCACGCCAGGTACTTGCGCGCCGCCTCATCCAGGTCCTGCAGGCGAATCTTGTCGGCGGCCAAGAAGACGAGCGCATTGCGATACAGCCGCGGCGTGTTGCCGCGTAACTCCAGCATCGCCTTCGCCGCCACCTCGGCCGCGTTGCCCGGGTCCTTGCTGTAAGGCTGATCGACCGATAAGACAACCAGTCGCGCATCGATATCGTCCGGCACGTCCTGGCTGGCTTGCGGCATGGGGTGGATGCGACTGAAATCGCCCGTGCGGCGCAGGTCATCGCGCAGGCGGCGATCCAGTTCATGCACCACCTTGTCAGGCTCGCGCTTCAGTTGTTCAGCACGGTCTTCTGCCAGCTTGGTGACCGTGGGCTGTGTTGAGTACCAGTACCGTGGGCCATCCTGGTAGAGGTAGGTCGCGGCCCCGGCCAGCCGCCGCAGCGCATCACCGAACACGGCGGGCGATTCCCCGGGCATCACACAGCCGAGCTTGACGCGCCGGTCTTCGAGCCCACGGTGCGCGGCCTGGGTCAGCGGTGCCGACCCCAAGTAGATCGCGCGCGCCACACGCCGGCAGGCCGAGAACTTGCCGAGGTTCGGCAGTTCGCTGTCCAACCGCAGCGGCAGCGAGCTCGGTCCGTCCACGTCCTTCTCGATCACCGGCACCCAGTTGTCCGACAAGTAGCGCGTCAACTCGGACTGCACCCGCGGGTCGTCCACGGCGATGTTGGCCGGCAGGATGAGCGGGCTGCGATCGCCTTTCTCCCACAGGCTGTGGATCACCGCCGCCATCAGCCGCAGCACGCCGCGTGTCCGCTGAAACTTCACCAGCGTGGACCAGTCGGTGTACAGCCGGTCGAAAATCTCGGGGTGGATCGGGTAGGCCGCCTTTAACCGCTTCTCGTAGTCGCTGTCGCCGCACTCCGGCGGAAACTCGGTCTTCTGCGTGCGATAGAAGTCGGCAAAGGCCCGCGCCACCACGTCGCGGTCCTTGAACTGCGCCGGGTCCGACAGCGGTTCGAACAGCCGACGCCGCACGATCTCGAAGCCCTCTTCGGCGCTGGCAGGCCGCCATGACGATTCGACCCGTCCCACCACGTTGCGCAGCCGGTCAAGCGCCTCCCTCCCGCGAGTGCCGCCCACCTCCACATCATCCGATTGCGTGTGCGGCGACCCGGTCGTGTCCGACGCCGGCAGGCTGATGACCAGCAGGCAGTTGTTCGCCAGCTTGGCCGATTCGGTCAGCACCTGCGCAAAGGTGAATTGCGTCTCGAAGCCACCCGCCGGCAAGTCACTCTGGTCATGCAACTGGCGCGCGTAGGCCACCCATTCGTCGATCAG
>JANOLY010000329.1:0-7218 GCA_031420055.1 Burkholderiales bacterium
CGCCCAATCGGCGATGCGCTTCCACGCCAGCATCTGCTCGTCGTTCCACAGGCCGGGGCAGCCGGGCGTGATGCGCGCGTCGGCAGACGTGCAGGTCATCTCGGCGAAAACCAGGCCCGCGCCGCCGATCGCGCGCGCGCCGAGGTGCACGAGGTGGTAGTCGCCGGGGATGCCATCGACGGCCGAGTACTGCGCCATCGGCGAGACGACGACGCGGTTCTTCAGCGTCACCGAGCGCGCGGTGTAGGGTGTGAACATCGGCGGCACCGCAATGTCGTTCTTCAGCGGTGTGCGCGCAGCCAACCAGCGCTCGTAGCCTTCAAGCCAACCGATGTCGCGCAGGCGCAGGTTCTCGTGGCTGATACGCTGGCTGCGCGTGAGCATGGAATACATGAACTGCTCGGGCTCGAGCTGGTCGCAATAGCGCGTGCCCACCACTTCGAACCACTCCATGGCGTTCCAGGCGGCGTTTTGCAGCCGCAGCACATCGACCTCGCGCAGCGCCTGGTAGCGTGCCAGCACGGGCGGAATGTCGTCGCCCAGCGCCTGGAACTGGCGCGTTAGCTCGATGGCGTCTTCCAGCGCCAGCTTGGTGCCCGAGCCGATGGCGAAATGCGCCGTGTGCACGGCGTCACCCATCAGCACCACGTGGCTGCGGCCATTGAAGTGGTGCCAGGTCTTGCAGCGCACGCGCTGAAAGTTCAGCCAGGCCGAGCCGCGCTTGAGTGGGTCGAGATGGCGCGCATTGCTCAGCAGCGCCTGGCCTGCAAGGCGGTGGGCAAAAAGCTGTTCGCAAAAGGCGATGGACTGTGCCGTGTCAGCCTGGTCCAGCGCGTGCGCGCGCCACACGTCTTCGGGTGTCTCGACGATGAAGGTGGTGGTCTGCTCGTCGAACTTGTACACATGGGCCTGGAACCAGCCGTGCTCGGTTTTTTCGAACAGGAAGTTGAAAGCGTCGAAGAGTTGGTTGGTGCCCAGCCAGATGAAACGGTTGGGGCGGCTCACCACATCGGGCTCGAAGACCGCGGCGTGGCGCTGGCGGATGCTGGAGTTGATGCCGTCGCTGGCAATCACCAGGTCGGCGTCGGGGTAGTCGGCGTCGGATCCGGCCTCGGTCTCGAACACCAGCTCCACGCCCAGCACCTCGCAGCGCCGCTGCAGGATGTTGAGCAGCTTCTTGCGCCCGATGCCCACAAAACCGTGGCCGGCGCTGCGCAGGCTGCGGCCCTTGAAATGCAACTCGATGTCGTCCCAATGGTTGAAGGCCTGCTCGATGGCGTCGGCCGTCTCGGTGTCCCAGGCGCGCATGTTGTCCATGGTGGCGTCAGAGAACACCACGCCCCAGCCAAAGGTGTCGTAGGGCTTGTTGCGCTCGACCACGCTGATGCGGTGCGCAGGCTGCAGCTTCTTCATGAGAAGCGCGAAGTACAAGCCGGCGGGACCGCCGCCTATGCAGACGATGCGCATGGATGCTGGTGCCGGTGTGGTGGCGCAGGGCGCCCATTGTGGCAGCGCGCCCAGACCACACAACGCCAGGCCCAGGCGCTGCGCTGTCACGCAAAATGCGCCCATGAACACCGCTCTGCCCGACTTCCTGCAGCCCCTGGGGCACGGCATCCATGCCGTGGACACCGGCTTTCACCGCGACCGCTTCGACGCCGCCTACCTGCTGGTGCACGAGGGCCGCGCCGCTTTCATCGACAGCGGCACCAACCACGCCGTGCCGCGCTTGCTGGCCTCGTTGCAGGCGCTGGGCTTGCAGCGTGAGGCGGTGGAGTTCGTGATCCCCACCCACGTGCACCTGGACCACGCCGGCGGCTGCGGCCTGTTGATGCAAGCGCTGCCGCAAGCGCAGATGTGGGTGCACCCGCGCGGCGCGCGGCACATGGTCGACCCCAGCGCGCTGTGGCAGGGGGCGCTGGCGGTGTACGGCCCCGCCGAGATGGAACGCTCTTACGGCGCGCTGGTGCCGGTGGCGGCCGAGCGCGTGCATGCCACCCACGACGGCATGACGCTGGCCCTGGCCGGCCGCGAGCTGCTGTTTGCCGACACCCCCGGCCATGCGCGGCACCACCACTGCATCTGGGACGCCACCTCGCGCGGCTGGTTCACCGGCGACACCTTCGGGCTGAGCTACCGCGAGCTGGACACCGATCAAGGCGCGTTCATCCTGCCCACCTCGACCCCGGTGCAGTTCGACCCGCCGGCCTTGCAAGCGTCGATAGACCGCATGCTGTCTTTCGAGCCGCTGTGCATGTACCTCACGCACTACAGCCGTGTCGACGACGTGCCGCGCTTGGCCGCCTTGCTGGGCGGGCAGCTCGCCCAGATGGTCGCCCTGGCCGAGCAGCTGCGCGCGGCACCCGAGCGGCACCAGGCCCTCAAGCGCGGCATGCTGGACATCTTTGTGGGCCGGCTGCAGGCCCACGGCACACAGCTCACGCGCGAGCAGATCGCCGAGCTGTTGGCCATCGACCTGGAGCTCAACGCCCAGGGCATCGCGGTCTGGCTGGACCGCTGAGCACCGCTTGCACCGGGAAACATCCATGACACAACAACAAGTCCACTTCGCACTGCACGACCGCGTGGTCGTCATCACCGGCGGCTCGCAAGGCATAGGCGCGGCCTGCGCACGCCGCCTGGTGGCCGACGGCGCCACCGTGGCACTGTGGGACGTGGCCGACGCGGCCGGCGCCGCGCTGGCCGCCGAGCTGGTGGCGGCTGGCGGGCGCGCGCTGTACTGCCACTGCAACGTCGCCAGCAAGGCCGACGTGGATGCCGCCCTGGCCACCACGCTGGCGGCATTGGGCAGCGTCGACGGCCTGGTCAACAACGCCGGCATCTTCAAGGCCAGCGCCTTTGTCGACATCACCGAGGCCGACTGGGACGCCGTCATCGACGTCAACCTCAAGGGCTCGTTCCTCGTCGGCCAGGCCGTGGCCCGCGTGATGCTTGCCAACGACGAAGGCCGCGGCCGCGGCGCCATCGTCAACATGAGCTCGGTCAACGGCAGACTGGCCATTCCCAGCATCGCCAGCTACAACGCCAGCAAAGGCGCCATCAACCAGCTCACGCGGGTGATGGCGTTGTCCTTCGCCGACCGTGGCCTGCGTGTCAACGCCGTGGCACCCGGCACCATCGCCACCGAGCTGGCGCTGAATGCCGTGCTCACCAGCGACGAGGCCAAGGCAAAAATCATGAGCCGCACGCCCATGAAGCGCCTGGGTGAGCCGAGTGAGATTGCCGACGTGGTGGCGTTTTTGCTCAGCGATGCATCGAGCTACATGACCGGCGAGATCGTGGTTGTCGATGGCGGGCGAATGACGCTGAACTACACGGTTCAAACATGACGCCCCCAAGCTCACTGCGTTCGCGCCCCCCCGAGGGGGAGCCCGGCCGCCTTGGGGCGGCCCGGCGGCGGCCGGGTTGATGCTGGTAGCCTTTGTCGTCTCGACCGGCGTGGTCGCGCTGGGCGAGATGGGCGACAAGACCCAGCTGCTGGCGCTGCTGCTGGCTGCGCGCTTTCGCAAACCAGCGCCCATCATCGCCGGCATCTTTGTGGCCACCGTGCTGAACCACGCGCTGGCCGGTGCGCTGGGCGCGTGGTTGACGACCTTGCTCGACCCGCAATGGCTGCGCTGGCTGCTCGGCGGCTCGTTTCTCGCGGTGGCGGCATGGATGCTGGTGCCCGACAAAGCCGACGACGCGCCCCAGGTGGCCACGGGCCGCTGGGGCGTTTTCGGTGTCACCGTGGTCGCTTTCTTCCTGGCCGAGATGGGCGACAAAACCCAGATCGCCACCGTGATGCTGGCCGCACGCTACGACGCCCTGGCCGCCGTGGTGCTGGGCACCACGCTGGGCATGATGGCGGCCAATGTGCCGGCCGTGCTGTTGGGCGAGCGCGTGACGCGCTGGGTGCCCATCCACTGGGTGCACCGCGCCGCGGCGGCCGTATTTGCTGCGCTGGGCGTGGCGGTGCTGGCGGGCGCAGGTGGGTGAGCGACGCGAGCTTGCTTGCTAACGCTTGAGGCGACCGGTACTTGCCGTCTGCGGTACGTGCTTCACGGAGCAAACACCACCAAACGCGCAAAGTAGGTCTTGTACGGCGACGGATCGCGCGTGAGTACGCTCAGATTCGCCACAGCCGCATGCGCCCCGATGTAGAAATATGGCATTGGTTTGGTCTTCGACCCGCCTGCTTTGCGGTACAGCCAGAATGCAGCCGCCGCCAGCGGCGCGCATGTCCAGGGAAGGGGGCTGCGCAGCGTGTCATAGACATCGAGCAGAGCGTCGAGCGCTTTGACATCCGGGCCGGGAACCAACAGCTCGGTGTAGACGATCTGATTCACGTGCAGCGGGGCTCTCTCGCTCAGCGCCTGAAGTTGCTCAACGGCCCAGTCATGCCACGGGCTGGTCGGATCGATGCAGTCGATCCAAATGTTGGTATCGACCAAGGTTCCGGCGTTGCCGTCGTAGCTTGCGAGGCTAACGGCGCTGACCACGACGGGTGCCCTTCGCGGCCGCATCGCCGCGCAGGAAGTTCATGATGTCATCGGCGCTGAGCTGCTTGAACTCTGGCTTGAGGCTGCCCCGGACTCGCGCTGCCGCCGCACGCAGTTTGGCGCGCCGGTCGTCTTTCGGACCGGTACCCAACGGTGTGATCACGATCTTGCTTCCTTCCAGGCTGAACGACACTTCGCTGCCTGGCTCGACGCCCGCCGCGATGCGAATGTGCTTGGGGATCGTGACCTGCCCTTTCTCGCTGACGTGCATGCTGCCCTCGGTAGGAATTGGGAGTAGGAATCCTAGCACCGCAACGGCGGGCGACGCCAAACACCCGAACCCCGAACTTCAAGATCACCAGCCCGGTGTTGAACGCCCGAGCCGTCGGCCGAAGCGCGCCACAATCACACCCATGAAATACCTCCACACCATGGTCCGCGTGACCGACGTCGACGCTTCGTTGCGCTTTTACCGCGACGCTCTGGGGCTGGAGTTGCAGTCGCGCCGCGACCACGAAGGCGGCCGCTTTACGCTGATCTTCCTGGCCGCGCCAGGTGACGCGCAAGCGCAGATCGAGCTCACCTACAACTGGCCCGCCGCCGATGGCACGGCCGAGACCTACACCGGCGGGCGCAACTTCGGCCATGTGGCCTATGCCGTGGATGACATCTATGCCAGCTGCCTGCGCCTGCAAGAGCACGGCGTGACCATCAACCGACCGCCGCGCGACGGCCGCATGGCCTTTGTGCGGTCACCCGACGGCATCTCCATCGAGTTGTTGCAGGCCGGCGCCGCGCTGGCACCTGCCGAGCCCTGGTTGAGCATGCCCAATTTGGGCGCCTGGTAGCGGGACCGGCGTCGATGTACCTGCCGAGCCACTTCGAGCAGCACGATTCCAAGGCCCTGCACACGCTGATGCGCGAGCATCCGCTGACCACCCTGATCACGCTGACCAGCGACGGCCCCACGGCCGACCACATCCCGCTGGAATACGACCCCGCCACACGCACGCTGCGCGGCCATGTGGCGCGCGCCAACCCGCTGTGGCGCGAAGCCGCCGGGCAGGCCGTGCTGGCCGTGTTCACCGGGCCGCAGGCCTATGTGTCGCCCAGCTGGTACCCCAGCAAAGCGGCCACGCACAAGGTGGTGCCGACCTGGAACTACACCGTGGTGCACGCCCACGGCGTGCTACAGGTGGTGGAGGCCGCGCCCTGGCTTCACGAGCTCGTCACCCGCCTCACGCAGCACCATGAATCCCCGCGCACCGCGCCCTGGGCCGTGAGTGATGCGCCGGATGACTACGTGCAGCAGATGCTGCGCGCCATCGTGGGCATCCAGATTCCGGTCGACAAGCTCATCGGCAAGTGGAAGGTCAGCCAGAACCGCAGCGCGACCGACCGGCTGGGGGTGGCGCAGGGGCTGGCGCTGGAAACCCACAACCCGCAGGCCACTGCCATGGCCGGGCTGGTGCCGGTGGAACCGCGGAGTTAGGCCCGCAGGGCCAGCGAGGCCTTGGCCAGCGCCGTGATGCGCGCCCAGTCCTTCGCGTCCACGGCGTCTTGCGGTGTCAGCCACGAACCGCCGCACACCTTCACATTGCCCAGCGCCAGAAATTGCGGCGCGGTCTCGGGCGTGATGCCGCCGGTGGGGCAGAAGACCACATCCGGGAACGGCCCGGCCAAGGCTTTCAGCAAGGGGATGCCACCGGCGGCGGTGGCCGGAAAGAACTTCAGGAAGTCGTAGCCGTCGGCGTTGGCGGCCATCACCTCGCCGGCTGTGGCCACGCCGGGCAGCAGCGGCAGGCCCAGGTTGCGGCAGGCGTGGCCAATGTGGGTGGTGTAACCGGGGCTCACGCCGAAGCGGCAACCGGCGTCCTTGGCGGCTTCGGCGTCGGCCACCGAACGGATGGTGCCGGCGCCCACGATGGCCTCGGGCAGCGCGCGCGCGATGGCCGCCATGCAGGCCAGCGCCACGGGGGTGCGCAAGGTGACTTCGAGCACCCGCACGCCGCCGTCCAGCAAGGCGCGCGCCAGGGGCACGGCGTCTTCGAGGCGGTGGATGACGATGACCGGAATCACCGGGCCGTGCGTGGCCAGCTCGAGGGGGTTCATCGCCATGGTGTGCTGCGCTGTGGGTGGGTGAGAGTTCAAAGCCAGGTGACGGCACCTTCTTCGGCGCTGAGCACGTTGCGCCGCATGCCGGCAAACAGCTCGCGGCCCAGGTCGTGGCCGTTCAGGTCGGCTTGGGTTGGGTCGAGTGTCGCACTCTCGCGTGCCGCCCAAGTGTGTGCGTCGACCAGCGCGTGGAGCGTGCCGGCCACGGCGTCGACCCGGATGATGTCGCCGTCGCGCACGCGTGCCAGCGGGCCACCGGCCAGCGCCTCGGGGCTGACGTGAATGGCAGCCGGCTCCTTGCCGCTGGCGCCGCTCAGGCGGCCGTCGGTCACCAGTGCGACCTTGTAGCCCTTGCCTTGCAGCACCGCCAGCGGCGGCGTCAGCTTGTGCAGCTCGGGCATGCCATTGGCCTGCGGGCCCTGGAAGCGCACCACCACCACCACATCGCGGTCGAGTTCGCCGGCCTGGAAGGCCTGGTGCAACGCCTCCTGGCTGTGGAACACCCGCGCCGGGGCCTCGACCACATGGCGGTCGTCGGGCACGGCCGAGATCTTGATCACCGAGCGGCCCAGGTTGCCTTGCAGCAGCTTCAGGCCACCGC
>JANOLY010000330.1:0-1691 GCA_031420055.1 Burkholderiales bacterium
AAAAGGGCGATGCATGGGCCGACGACCTGCGCACCACCGTTCGCCGCAACCCACTGTCGGCAGTGGTCGCTTCGATGGCCATCGGTGCGCTGATCGCCCGCATCACCCGGTGAGTCGGCCGTGAGCGAAGACCTTCGCAGCCAGACCTGGGTGCGTACCGTCCAGGATCTGCTGGCGGTGTTGCCCGGCCTGGTGAGCGACCGCCTGGAGTTGCTGGCGCTGGAGCTGCACCGTGCCGGCCGCGGCATGGTGCAGATCGTGGCGTTGGTCGTGGCCACCGCCATGCTGGCTACGGCGGCCTGGTTTGCGCTTTGCGTCGGGCTCGGGCTGGCGCTGGTGACCCTGGGCCTGCCGTGGCCGGGGGCCCTGCTGGTCGTGCTGCTGTTCAACGGCGCCCTGGCGTGGGCCGCGGTGTCACGCGTGCGCCGATTGCTGTCCACCTTGGGCCTGCCTGCCACACGACGCCACCTGGCGTTTGGAGTCGAGGCTGCAGCAGCGGCTGGAATCTCGCCGCAGCGCCAGCCAGCCGCCAAGCGCTTCGAAGGCAGAGCATGACGCCGAGCCCGCTGCCGAGTGTGCAGGACGCGCGTTCGAACGCTTCGTCCACGCCAGTTACCGCTGCAGACCTCGACACGCAAATCGAACAGCTCGAACAGCGACTGGTTGCACGCGAAGTCTGGCTCCGATCCACCGCCGAGTCGCTCGCCCGCAGGACAAAGCTGGCGGTCACGCCGAAGCCTTGGGTGTTGCCGGTGGTGGGCGCCGGCGTCGTCTTGTGGCTGGGTTGGCGCTGGTGGCACCGCCGGGACTCTGCGCGGCCTGTCAGCGTCGATGCAGCGGCACTTGCCACAGGGCGCCGCATGGACGGGCTCGCAGGCCTGCCTTGGGCCGGCCTGACGTCGCTGGGCTGGCCACTGGTGCCCGTGGCCTGGCGCGGGCGTCTCAGCCCGGCCGCCGCCGCAGCGGTCGTCAGCACGGTCGTGTCAGTGGCGCGTCGGCTGCTGCGCCGCCGCGGGCGCTGAATGCTGCCGGCCTGGTGCACGGCGTGAGCCGACCGTTCGAACGAACTGAGACGGCTGCCGCAAGGGCAGGCTCATGCCGCCCCGGGTTGGCACTGCACAGGCCCATCTGAACATCGCAACACGAGGTTCACCCATGAAGACAGAAACGCAGTCCACTGCTCCGCTGGCCCACGTCGCCCAGTTGATCGAAGACATTCCGATCGCCATGCTCGCCAACATGGACGCCGACGGCGCATTGGCCAGCCGGCCGATGGCCGTGCTGGAGATGGACGCCAACGGTGCGTTGTGGTTCTTCACCGACCTGCGGTCCTCGAAAGTCGAACACCTGCGCGTCGTCAACCTGAGCTTCACCGACAGCGGACACGGCAACTACGTGTCGCTGTCGGGCCGGGGTGAGATCGACACCGACCGCGGCCGCATCGAACGGCTGTGGACGGCGTTCGCCAAGCCCTGGTTTCCGGACGGTCCGGACTCGCCCAACCTGGCCCTGCTGAAGTTCGTGCCCGACACCGCCGATTACTGGGATGCGCCCAACAGCAAGATGGTCCGTGCCTTCGGAGTGCTCGCCTCGATCGTGGCCGGCAAACCCATCGCCATGGGCGAACACGGCTCGCACACCGGGTTGTCGTCACCGAACTAGAGAGTTCTGAAAACCCGTGAAACCTGACG
>JANOLY010000331.1:0-9902 GCA_031420055.1 Burkholderiales bacterium
CCAACAAGCCCACGACCAGCGCCACGGCGGGCGCCAGCAACAGGTGCACCAGCAGGGGCGCGGCATAACTCTCGGCGTGCCCCGTGGGCAGCGACAGCCAGAACTCCACCGAGCGGTCGCCATGGTCGCGCCGTGCCAGGCCACTGGTGACGAACACCGAGGTGATCCACACCAGCAGGAACAGGATGGCCGCGGTGATGACGATGCTCATGCCGCCCATCACGGCGGCCACGTCTTCGGGCGGGCGCTCGGCCATCGCGTCGCCCATCTCGACCTGGCCGAAGCTGAGCAACATCACCGCCAGCCCCAGCGGCACCAGCATCAGCATGGCCCAGACAAAGCGGTGTTGCAGCCATTCGCGCCGCATCAAGGGAATCAGGTTGTTCATGTGTTTTCCTTCCGGGTGCCGGGGCTCAGAACTGGGTGCGGTCGAGTTCGGGCTTGCGTGTGAGCGCCACGAACAGGTCCACGAGGCTGGGGCGCACACGCTGGCCCAGGGCCTGCACATGCGCGGGCGGCGCGCCGTCGAAGATGGCAGCGTTGCCACCGGGGCCCGGGCCGGTGCGGTAGCGCAGCAGCGGGTGGGCGGCGGCCATCTGCTCGGCCACGCCGCTGTCGTGGCTGAGTGCCACGAAGCGGCTGTCCATGTCTTCCAGGCTGATGGACAACACCAGCTTGCCTTCGTTGAGCATCAGCACGTCGCTCAGCAGGCTTTCGATCTCTTCGACCTGGTGGGTGCTGATGAGCACGCTGCGCTCGCCGTCGCACCACTCGTCGATGAGCATCTCGTAGAAGGCCTTGCGCGACAGCACGTCCAGGCCCAGCGTGGGCTCGTCCAGGATCATCAGCCGGGCGTCGATGGACGCGATCAGCGCCAGATGCGCCTGCACCATCATGCCTTTGGACAAAGTCTTGACCTTGTCGCGCAGGCCCACGCTGGTGCGCTTGAGCAACTGCCGCGCGCGGTCAGCAGAGAAGTTGGGGTTCAGCCCCGACATCATCGAGATCAGTTCGTCCACGCGCGCCCAGCGCGGCAGGATGGCCACGTCGGGGATGTAGCAAGCGCGCTGCAGCAACTGCACGCGGTCCTTGCACGGGTCCAGGCCCAGCACCGACAGGCCACCGCTGCCCTGGGCCAGGCCCACCATGGCGCGCATCAGCGTGGACTTGCCAGCGCCGTTGTGGCCCAGCAGGCCGACGACGCGGCCCTTGGGGATGTTGAAGCTCACGTCATCCACGGCGCGCTTGCTGCCGTAGCTGATGCTCAAGGACTTGGCCTCGACCAGGTATTCACTTGTCGCGCTCATCACGTCGTCTCCCAATTCAGTTGTTCTGGGCTGATCTCCAGCCGGCGCAGCCGCTCGCGCAACCGCGGCCATTCCTTTTGCAAGAAGCGCTGGCGCTCGGCGGCGCGCAGGCGGTCGCGCGCACCCGGGTTCACGAAGAAACCCATGCCGCGGCGGTTCTCGATCAGGCCTTCGTCGCCCAGGGCCTGCAGCGCGCGGTTCACGGTGAGCGGGTTGAGCAGGTGCTTGGTGGCCAGAAACCGCACCGAAGGCATGGCAGCACCTTCAGCGGGCTCGCCGTCCAGCAGCCCGGCGGCCAGCTGGTCGGCCAGCTGCTGGTAAATCGGTTGTCGATCGTCCCAGGTTTGCATGGTGCGGGCTCGGGTGTGTTGCTGAGGTAGCACACCCTATCAGCGGCCCGCCGCGACACGCACTGGCATTGCGACAGGCTGCAGGCCGGGGCGACAGCCTGCACGGGCAGCGGCTACATCGAGTCGACCAGCAGCTGCCGGTAGTCGGCCTGCGTGGCGATGCGCGGGTTGGTCTTGTGGCAGTGGTCGGCCATCGCGCCGGCTATCACGCGCTCGAAGTCCGCTTCGACTGCGCCCATCGCGCGCAGCCCGCTGGGCAGACCCAGGCGCGCGTTCATGGCGCGCAATGCGCGGGCCACTTCGGTGCCGGCCGCGTCACAGCTGGGCAGGCCCATGGCGTGGGCCATGCGCTGCAACCGCTGCTCATGCTGAATGGAATCGGCGGCCGCGTTGAAGCGCACCACGGCCGGCAGGAACATGGCGTTGAGCGTGCCGTGGTGCAGCCGCGGGTTGACGCCGCCCAGGCTGTGGCTGAGCGAATGCACGCACCCCAGGCCCTTCTGGAATGCCATGGCGCCTTGCATGCTGGCGCTCATCATGTTCCAGCGCGCCTCGCGGTCTTGCCCGTCGCGGGTGGCGCGTTCGATGTGCGCCCAGCCGCGTGCCAGGCCGTCCAGCGATATGCCATCGGCAGGCGGGTTGACGGCCGGGGCCATGAAGGTTTCCATGCAGTGCGCGATGGCGTCCATGCCGGTGGCCGCCGTCAGCCCCGGGGGCAGTGCGAGCGTGAGATCGGGGTCGAGCAAGGCCGCCTTGGGCATCAGGTGCCAGCTGTGGAATCCCAGCTTGCGCCCGTCGTCGACGATAACGATGGCGCCGCGTGCCACCTCGCTGCCGGTGCCCGCGGTGGTGGGCACGGCAATCAAAGGCAGCACCCGCTCGGTGATCTTGGCGCTGCCGCCTTCAATGGTGGCGTACGCGGCCAGCGGCCCCTCGTGCGTGGCGGCGATGGCCACGCCCTTGGCCAGGTCGATGCTGCTGCCACCGCCCACCGCCACCAGGCCGTCGCAGCCCTCGCGTCGCAGCACCGCCACGGCAGCGCGCACGGCGGCTTCGGTGGGGTTGGAGGGCGTGCCGTCGAACACGGCATGCGGCAAGTCGCCCAGCGCGTTCAGGGCTTGCTGCAGCACCCCGGCGGCGCGAACACCGACATCGGTGACGACGAGTGGGCGGCGCATGCCGGTGCGTGCGCATTCGTCGCGCAACTGGCGCACCACGCCGGGGTCGATGTCGATCTGGGTGAGGTAGAGGATTCGTGCCATGGGTGGGTGATGCAAAGGGTTGACGGGGGGTCAGCAAAGTATGCTCCCCGCAGACCGCAAGCAGCCATCGCCTGCCCCCGCCACAACCGCACGCAAGAGAGCCCGGCAACCATGAAACGCAGCGACTTCAGATTCATCGAGCGGCTGCGTGTGCGCTGGTCCGAGGTGGACATGCAGAAGATCGTCTTCAACGGTCATTACCTGATGTACTTCGACACCGCCATGGCCGGCTACTGGCGCGCGCTGGCCATGCCTTATGAGGCGACCATGCAGCAACTGCAGGGCGACCTGTACGTGCGCAAGGCGACGCTGGAGTACCTGGGCTCGGCGCGCTACGACGATGTGTGCGAAGTCGGCATGCGCTGTGCGCGGGTGGGCAACAGTTCCATCACGTTCACCGCCGCGCTGTTCCGTGGCGAAAACCTGCTGGTGCACGGCGAGTTGGTCTACGTTTTCGCCGACCCGGCCACGCAGACAAGCCGTCCAGTGCCGCCCGCCTTGCGCGAGTTGCTTGCCGACTTCGAGGCCGGTCAGGCCATGTACGACGTGACCGTGGGTGGCTGGGCCGAACTGGGTGCGGCCACGCAAGCGCTGCGCTTTGAGGCCTTCTGCCAAGAGCCGCGCATCGCCGCCGAACTGCAAATTGACGCCGCCGACGCCACGGCCGTGCATGCGCTGGCGCGCAACCGCATGGGTCGTGCGGTGGCCACCGGGCGCTTGCTCACGGCACAACCGGGCGTAGGCCAGCTTGGTCGCATGGCGGTGTGCCAGGTTCTGCGGGGCAGCGGTGTGGGCCGCGCGGTGTTGGCTGCATTGGTCGACGCTGCTCGCCGGCGCGGCGACCGCGAGGTGCTGCTGCACGCGCCCTCCAACGCCGTGGCCTTTTACCTGGGGGCGGGCTTCAGTGCCCGCGGTCCGGTGTTCGACGTGGCGGGCATTGCGCACCAGGCGATGGCCGCACCACTTGGCCGGTCTTGAATCAGACAGCAACCACGGGCTGGCCCCGGCTTCAGGCGGGCTCGGTCGGAAAAGCGTAGGGCAGGGCGCCTGGCAGCAGCAGCGGCCCGTCGGCCGCGCCGGCATGCAATGCGCCACTGTCCAATGCGGCCAGCTTGACTTCCACCAGCGCGACCGGGTCGCGCCCCGGCAAGGCACCCGCCAGCACCACCATGCCGGCGGGCTGGTCGGGGTCGGCGTCATGAAAGATCTCCATGCCCGGGGCCAGTGGCGCTGTGCTGGACACCACCACACTGCGCCGTTTGAGCGTGCCGCGGTACTGGCTGCGCGCCACGATTTCCTGGCCGGGGTAGCAGCCCTTCTGGAAGTTCACGCCGCCGACCAGTTCCAGGTTCACCATCTGCGGCACAAACTGCTCCGCCGTGGCCGCCACGATGCGCGCCACACCGCTGTGCACCTCGTAAGCGCGCCAGGCCTCGTCGCTCAGCGCGGGCAGGGTGGGCGGCGGCGCGCCGGCCAGCAGCAGCCGGGGCACTGACAAGCCGTCGATCACGGCATCGGGCAGTCGAACCACCGACCCGGTGCCGACCACCGCCTGGCCCCAGGCGGACGGGGGTGCCGCGTCGCCCAAGGCCTTGACGGCCGAGTCACCGGCCAGGCCCCACAGCGGCAGCTCGGCGCTGGCGTCGCTGAGCTTGCACTTGGCGCGCAGCACAAACATCGACAAGCGCTTGAGCACCAGCGCCAGCAAGTCGGCGCTGCAGGCCAGCAGCACCTCGCCGGGTTGCGCTCGCCACATCACGAAGCTGGCCATCAGCCGACCCTTGGCAGAGCAAAAGCCCGCCAGCCGGGCCTGGCCGGCTTCTATGTGCTCCACGTCCTGCGTCAGCTGGCCATGCAGGAACTTGGCGGCGTCGTCGCCCAGGGCGCGAATGACACCCCAGTCGGCCAGGCGCACGGCGCCTTCGGGCAGGGGGGTAAGAGGGGTGGGTGTGTGCATGCGGTCATTATCATCAACCGCCATGGCAGCAAGGTCGGCGTGGTCGCGGTGGTTGATGGTCGGGGTGGCAGTTCTGCTGCTGGCGGCGGCGGGTGTGGCGGCCAGCGCCTGGTGGTGGTTGCAGCGCCCGTTGCCGCTGGCCAGCACCAGTGCCGAGTTGTCCGTCGAAGCCGGCAGCACACCGCGCGAAATCGCCAAGGCCTGGGTTGACGCGGGTGTGCAGACATCGCCGGCGCTGCTGTACGAGTGGTTTCGCTGGTCCGGCCAAGCACGAAAGATTCGCGCTGGCAGCTACGAGATCGACGCCAGCGCCACGCCACGCACGCTGCTGGACAAGATGGTGCAGGGGCGCGAGACGCTGGAGTCGGTGCGCTTCATCGAAGGCTGGACGCTGCGCCAGCTGCGCGCCGAGTTGGCCCGCGCGCCATCGCTCAAGTCGGCCACCGGGGGCCTGAGCGATGAGCAGTTGATGATGGTGCTGGGCGCGCCCGGCGTGCCCGCCGAGGGCCGCTTCTTCCCCGACACCTACGTCTACAGCCGCGGTGTCAGCGACATCACCGTGCTGCGCCGCGCCCACCGCAGCATGCAGCAGCGCCTGGCCGAGGTCTGGGCCGAGCGGGCGCCCGACACGCCATTGAAGTCACCCGACGAAGCGCTGACACTGGCCTCCATCGTCGAGAAAGAAACCGGCCAGGCCGCGGACCGGGGCCTGGTGGCCGGCGTGTTTGCCAACCGGCTGCGCATAGGCATGCCTTTGCAGACCGACCCCACGGTGATCTACGGCCTGGGCGCGGCCTTTGACGGCAACTTGCGCAAGCGCGACCTGCTGGCCGACACGCCCTACAACACCTACACCCGCGGCGGCCTGCCGCCCACGCCCATCGCCCTGCCGGGCATGGCGTCGCTGCGCGCCGCGGTGAAGCCGCAGGCCACCAAGGCGCTTTACTTCGTGGCCCGCGGCGACGGCAGCAGCGTCTTCAGCGAGACACTGGCCGAACATAATCGGGCGGTGAACAAGTACCAACGTGGCGGCCGCTGAGCCGCAGCCCATGAAGCCGGTGCGCTTCATCACCTTCGAGGGCATCGACGGCGCCGGCAAGAGCTCGCACATCGATGCCCTGGCCGGCTGGCTGCGCGGGCGCGGGCTGCAGGTGCTGGTCACGCGCGAGCCCGGCGGCACGCCCTTGGCCGAAACCTTGCGCGAGCTGGTATTGCACACCTCCATGGACAGCCTGACCGAGGCCTTGCTGGTCTTCGCCGCGCGGCGCGACCACCTGCAGCGCGCCATCGAACCGGCCCTGGCCGCCGGCCACGTCGTGCTGTGCGACCGCTTCACCGACGCCAGCTTTGCCTACCAAGGGGCAGGGCGGGGCTTTGACCACCTGACCCTGACCAGCCTGGAGCAATGGGTGCAGTCCGGCCGCCAACCCGATTTGACGGTCTGGTTCGAGATTCCTGCCGCGGTGGCTGCCGAGCGGCGCGGTGCGGCACGCCAGCCCGACCGCTTCGAGGAACAGGACCTGGCCTTCTTCGAGCGCGTGATTGCCGGCTACGAACGCCGCTGCCAGGCCGACCCCCAGCGCTTTGTGCGGGTCAACGCCTTGCCAGCGCGCGAACAGGTGTGGGAGCAGCTTGAGGCGGCCCTGCAGGGACTGGCGTGGTGACGCCGCTGGTGATTGGCGAGGACGGCCGCGCGCCACTGCCCTGGCTGGCCGCACCGTTGCAGCGCGCCCTTGAATCGCAGCGCGGCCATGCGCTGCTGGTGCAGGGCAGCGAAGGCCTGGGCGCACTGCCGTTCACGCTGAGCCTGGCCCAGTCCTGGCTGTGCGAGCGCGCAGCACCCGGCGCCACGCCGTCCGCAATGCAGCCAGCCTGCGGCCGTTGTGCCAGTTGCCATCTGGTCGGCACACATTTGCATCCGGACCTGTTTGTGCTGATGCCCGAGACACTGCGCCGCTTGCACGCCTGGCCGCTGCGCGACGACAAGACCGACGGCGAGGACAGCAAGCGCAAGCCCAGCAAGCATGTGCGCATCGACGAAGTGCGCGCGCTGATCGACTGGACCACCCGCACCAGTGCGCGCGGTCGCGGCAAGGTGGCCGTGCTGCACCCGGCCGAGTCGCTGAACCTGCAATCGGCCAATGCCTTGCTGAAGACGCTTGAAGAACCACCCCTGGGCACCCGGCTGCTGCTGTGCAGCGCCGACCCGGCGCGTCTGTTGCCCACGCTGCGCAGCCGCTGCCAACTGTTCGCGCTGGCCACGCCAGACGAGGCCGTCGCCTCGGCGTGGCTGGCCGAGCAGGGCGTGGCGCAAGCCGGGGTGCTGCTGGCCGCGTGCAGCGGCCGCCCGCTGGACGTGCTGGCCTGGACGCAGGCCGGGGTTGACGCCGCCGCCTGGTCCGCCCTGCCCCGCGCCGTGGCGGGCGGGCAGGGCGGGGCGCTTGCGGCCTGGCCGGTGCCGCTGGCGCTGGACGCCTTGCTCAAGCTGTGCCACGACGCCACCGCGCTGGCGCACGGCGCGCTGCCGCGCTACTTTCCGCGCGCTGCCATGCCCACCGGGCGGGCCGAGCCGTCGGCCCTGCGCGCCTGGGCGGCCGAGCTGGCGCGCGTCGTCAGGCATGCAGAACACCCCTGGAACGAGGGCCTGCTGGCCGAGTCCTTGGTCGGGCAAGCCCAGCGCGCGCTGGCGCCCGTGCGGGCGGCGGTGGGCACTACGCACGCCCGGGGCGGCTGAGCCTTCTATACACTGCGCGGCTATGAACGACCAGGTCACCACCCGCTCCGGTGGACTGGGGCCCGCGGTGGCCTCGGTCGGCGGATCGTCAGCCGCGCGGCCCAGCGTGATGCAGCTGGTCTTTCGTGAAAGGAGCGCGCTGTACGCCGCCTACATGCCGTGGCTGGCCGATGGCGGCCTGTTCGTGCCCACCACGCGCGACTACCGGCTGGGCGAAGACCTGTACCTGTTGCTGTCGCTGCCCGACGACCCGCAGCGTTTCCCGGTGGCCGGCAAGGTCAGCTGGATCACGCCGGCCAACGCCGCGGGCGGGCGCACCCAGGGCGTGGGTGTGCGTTTCCCCAACGACGACAAGACCCGCCAGCTGAAGATCAAGATCGAAGAGATCCTGGGCACCAGCATCTCATCAAGCAAACCCACGCAGACGATCTGAGCGCCCCGGCGCTTGGCGCTGCGCCAACCTGACCGCGGCATGTACGTCGATTCGCACTGCCACCTGAGCTTTCCCGATCTGCACGACAGGCTGCCCGAGTTGCGGGCCGCCATGGCCGCGGCCCAAGTGGACCGGGCCTTGTGCATCTGCACCACGCTCGAAGAATTTCCCCGCGTCCACGCCCTGGCGCTGGCCCACGACAACTTCTGGTGCACGGTCGGCGTGCACCCCGACAACGAAGGCGTGCAGGAACCCAGCGTCGACGACCTGGTCTCGCGCGCCGCCCTGCCGCGTGTCGTGGCCTTGGGCGAAACTGGACTCGACTACTACCGCCTGACCGGGCGCAGCGTGGCCGACATGGAATGGCAGCGCGAACGCTTTCGCGTCCACATCCGCGCGGCGCGCGCCACCGGTCTGCCGCTGGTGGTGCACACCCGCAGCGCCAGCCAGGACACGCTGGACGTGCTGCGCAGCGAAGGGGCAGGGAAGGTGCGCGGCGTCTTCCACTGCTTCACCGAAACCCGCGAGGTCGCCATGGCGGCGCTGGAGCTGGGCTTTCACATCTCGTTCTCTGGCATCCTGACCTTCCGCAATGCCGAAGAACTGCGCCAGGTGGCGCGTGAGGTTCCGCTGGACCGCTGCCTGATCGAGACCGACAGCCCCTACCTGGCCCCCATGCCACACCGCGGCAAGACCAACCAGCCCGCCTTTGTGGCCCTGGTGGCGGCCCGGCTGGCAGAAATCAAGGGCCTGGACGTGGCCGAGGTGGCGCGCGCCACCAGCGCCAATTTCGAGCAGCTGTTTGGGATTCCACAAGCGAAACCCGCGGAGCAAAAACATGTTGAAGCACTTTAAGAACGTAGTCTATCTATTTGTTTTAATTGGTTCATCGGTGTGCTTGGCCAATTCCTATGTCGACTTTTTCAGGTCCGTGAACGTTGACGATGCCGGCACGGTGAAGAGCCTGCTGGCGCGCGGCTTCGACCCCAACACGCCCGACGAATCAGGTCATGTGGCGCTGTACCTGGCGCTGCGCAGCGAATCGACCAAGGTCGTGTCGGTGCTGATCGCGCACCCCGGGCTGAAGGTCGACGCCACCAACGCCGCTGACGAGACGCCCTTGATGATGGCGGCCTTGCGTGGCCAGCTCGACTCCACGCAGCGCCTTCTGGCACTTGGCGCGGCCGTCAACCGCGCGGGCTGGACACCCTTGCACTACGCCGCCAGCGGGCCCGAGCCCAAGGTGGTCGCACTGTTGCTGGAGCGCGGCGCCGTGGTCGATGCGCCGTCACCCAACCGCACCACGGCGCTGATGATGGCCGCGCGCTACGGCAGTGAAGACTCGGTTCGGCTGCTTCGCGAGCGCGGCGCCGACCTGAAGGCGCGCAACGAACTGGGCCTGAACGCCGCAGACTTTGCCCGGCTGGGCGCGCGCGAATCCTTGACCAGAGAGTTGGAAGCGGCGGCCAAGTGACCGCATGACGGCGTGAAGGCCTGCATCCGTGTCGGATTTCGCCCGACAGCCGGCATGGCGCAGGGCTGACTCATGTTCGCCACCTTGAAGCCGTAAAGTGATTCATCGGGTTGCCTTTGCAGCCTATGGAGTGTCGAGATGACTCAACAGGCCCAGGTTCGCAATCCCTTCATGCTCTTGGTCAACCCCGAGGTCGTGCTGGCAGCGATCCAAAACTCCGAGCATCTGGGCAAGCTCAACAGCAAGATGTGCCGGCCGCTGGACGGCCCGGTGGCCGCAACGACGGCCGAAGAAGGCAGCGACGAGAGCCAGGCACAGACCCATCCGGTCAGTTGCACAAGCTGATGCACTGACGCGCCATCCCGCGGCCCTGCGCGCCGCGGCG
>JANOLY010000332.1:0-5000 GCA_031420055.1 Burkholderiales bacterium
ATGGCAAAAGGTAAATTCGAACGCACCAAGCCCCACGTCAACGTGGGCACCATCGGCCACGTCGACCATGGCAAGACCACGCTGACGGCGGCCATCACCTCGGTGCTGGCAGCCAAGTACGGCGGCGAGGCCAAGGCCTACGACCAGATCGACGCGGCCCCTGAAGAAAAGGCCCGCGGCATCACCATCAACACCGCCCACGTTGAATACGAGACGGCCAACCGCCACTACGCCCACGTCGACTGCCCGGGCCACGCCGACTATGTGAAGAACATGATCACGGGTGCGGCGCAGATGGACGGCGCCATCCTGGTGGTGTCGGCCGCTGACGGCCCCATGCCCCAGACCCGCGAGCACATCCTGCTGGCACGCCAGGTGGGCGTGCCCTACATCATCGTGTTCATGAACAAGTGCGACATGGTGGACGACGCCGAGTTGCTCGAGCTCGTCGAAATGGAAGTGCGCGAACTGCTCGACAAGTACGACTTCCCTGGCGACGACACCCCCATCATTCACGGCAGCGCCAAGCTGGCCATGGAAGGCGACAAGGGCGAGCTGGGCGAAGGCGCCATCATGAAGCTGGCCGCCGCACTGGACACCTACATCCCGCAGCCCGAGCGCGCGGTGGACGGCGCATTCCTGATGCCCGTCGAAGACGTGTTCTCGATCTCTGGCCGTGGCACCGTCGTGACCGGCCGTATCGAGCGCGGCATCATCAAGGTCGGCGAAGAAATCGAGATCGTCGGCATCGCAGCGACCCAAAAGACCACCTGCACCGGCGTGGAAATGTTCCGCAAGCTGCTGGACCAAGGCATGGCTGGCGACAACGTGGGCATCTTGCTGCGCGGCACCAAGCGTGAAGACGTGCAGCGCGGGCAGGTTCTTTGCAAACCCAACAGCGTCAAGCCGCACACCCACTTCACGGCCGAAATTTACGTGCTGAGCAAGGAAGAGGGCGGCCGCCACACGCCGTTCTTCAACAACTACCGACCGCAGTTCTACTTCCGCACGACGGACGTGACCGGCGCGGTGGAGCTGCCCAAGGACAAGGAGATGGTGATGCCGGGCGACAACGTCAGCATCACGGTCAAGCTGATCAACCCGATCGCGATGGAAGAAGGCCTGCGCTTTGCCATCCGCGAAGGGGGCCGCACCGTGGGTGCCGGCGTCGTGGCCAAGATCATCGAATAAGGCAATCCGAAGGGGTATAGCTCAATTGGCAGAGCGTCGGTCTCCAAAACCGAAGGTTGGGGGTTCGATTCCCTCTGCCCCTGCCACCCGGTAGACACCTGGTGGTTTGAGATCGCGGCCCGCGAGTGCCTGACTGGCTCTGCGGGCTTTTGCTTCCCTCCCTCACGGGTTCTTGATGCAGGTTTACCCGGCGCACACAGCACTTCAGTCCATGTCCACGCAACCCCAAGTCGAAACCGTCTCCACGGGCGCAGACAAGGCCAAACTGGCCGGCGCCGTGCTGTTGCTGGTGGGCGCCGTCGTCGTCTTCTACGTCCTGGGCAAGCAGGATCTGTGGGTCCGTGTCGTGGCCCTGCTGGCCATGATAGGCATGGCCATTGCCCTGTTCTTCACCTCCGAGTCCGGCAAGCAGCTGATCGCCTTCGGGCGTGACTCGGTGCGAGAGGTCAAGAAAGTGGTCTGGCCCACGCGCAAGGAAGCCGGACAGATGACGGGCTACGTGTTTGCGTTCGTCCTGGTCATGGCGCTGTTCCTGTGGGTCACCGACAAGACGCTCGAGTGGGTGTTGTACGACCTGGTCCTGGGCTGGCGCAAATAGGGTAGGAACATGACCGAACAAATCGACACCCCCAGTCCGGACCCGGTTGCCCCCGTGGCCGTGCCAACGCCCGTAGCGTCCACCAAGCGCTGGTACGTGGTGCACGCCTACTCCGGTATGGAAAAGGCTGTGGAGCGCAACCTGCGCGAGCGCATTGACCGCGCCGGCATGCAAGACAAGTTCGGCCGCATCCTGGTGCCGACCGAAGAAGTCGTCGAGCTCAAGAACGGCAAGAAGGCCGTCACCGAGCGCCGCTTCTTCCCGGGCTATGTGCTGGTCGAGATGGACATGGCCGACGACACCTGGCACCTGGTGAAGCACACCGGCAAGGTCACGGGCTTCGTTGGCGGCGCGCGCAACCGCCCGGCGCCGATCTCCGAGGCCGAGGTGATGAAGATCGTCAACCAGATGCAAGAAGGCGTGGACAAGCCGCGGCCCAAAGTGCAATGGATCGTGGGTGAGCTGGTGCGTGTCAAGGACGGCCCTTTCACCGACTTCAACGGTGCGGTGGAAGACGTGAACTACGAAAAGAGCAAGGTCAAGGTCTCGGTCACGATCTTTGGCCGCGCCACGGGTGTGGAGCTGGACTTCGCGCAGGTCGAGAAGATTTGATTTGTCTCGTTTGCCGACGCAGCCCCGGCAGACGCGAAGAGGGTTTTGGGCTGAGTGACGAGGAGCCGAAACGAACCCCAGGTTCGACGGCGTTTGAACTCGATAGGAGTGCCAGATGGCAAAGAAAATAGTCGGCTTCATCAAGCTGCAAGTACCGGCCGGCAAGGCCAATCCGTCGCCGCCCATCGGCCCGGCGCTGGGCCAGCGCGGCCTGAACATCATGGAGTTCTGCAAGGCGTTCAACGCCCAGACGCAGGGCTACGAGCCGGGGCTGAAGCTGCCGGTGGTGATCACGGCCTTCGCCGACAAGTCCTTCACCTTCGTGCTCAAGTCGCCGCCCGCGACCGTGCTGCTGAAGAAGGCCGCCAAGATCGACAAGGGCTCTGCCAAGCCGCACCTGGACAAGGTCGGCAAGGTCACGCGCGAGCAGCTCGAAGAGATCGCCAAGACCAAGATGAAGGACCTCAACGCCGCCGACATGGATGGCGCGGTTCGCATCATCGCCGGCTCGGCCCGGTCGATGGGCATCACCGTCGAAGGAGTCTGACCATGACCAAGCTCACCAAGAAGGCCAAATCGTTTGCGGGCAAAGCCGACAGCACCAAGCTGTACGCGCTGGCCGACGCGCTGACCATGGTCAAGGATTGCGCCACCGCCAAGTTCGATGAATCCATTGACGTGGCCGTGCAACTGGGCATCGACGCCAAGAAGTCCGACCAGGTTGTTCGTGGCGCCGTCGTCATGCCGGCCGGCACGGGCAAGACCAAGCGCGTGGCGGTGTTCGCCCAGGGTGCCAAGGCCGACGAAGCCCGCGCCGCGGGTGCCGACATCGTCGGCATGGAAGACCTGGCTGCCGACATCAAGGCCGGCAAGATGGACTTCGATGTCGTCATCGCCAGCCCCGACACCATGCGCATCGTCGGTACCCTGGGCCGGGTGCTGGGCCCGCGCGGCCTGATGCCCAACCCCAAGGTCGGCACCGTGACGCCCGATGTCGCCCAGGCCGTGCGCAACGCCAAGGCCGGCCAGGTGCAGTTCCGCGTCGACAAGGCCGGCATCGTGCACGGCACCATCGGTCGCCGCTCGTTTGACAGCGACAAGTTGGTCGCCAACCTGCGCGCGCTGATCGAGGCACTGAACAAGTCCAAGCCGGCTACCAGCAAGGGCATTTACCTGCGCAAGGTGGCCTTGTCGTCGACGATGGGCATTGGTGTGCGTGTGGACACGGCTTCGATCGCTGCGCAAGCCGCGAGTTGAGCAACTGAATGAAAGGGTCAAGGGGCACCAGCCCTTGACCCGGTTGGGTTTGGTGGGCTGTTGGCCGTGATGTTGAAGTCAAGACTGACAGGTCATCCAAGACCGCTGGCGAGTCCCCGAGGTGGCGACACCGAAGGGGCTCTTAATGACGGAGGCAGCCGCGAGGCCGCAGCCCGAGCCAGCGCAGATGGCGGTCCCGCTGCAAAGGATTTCTTGGTTTCCAAGGGGTTCCCGAACAGAAGGTCGCTGATTTCCGGGTGTGCCAGCCGGGCTGCAAGGCCCCAAGGCACAAATTGTGTGAGGAACAGACCTTGAGTCTCAATCGCAACGAGAAGGCAGCCGTGGTCACGGACGTGTCGGCACAAGCCGCACGCTCGCAGACTTTGGCGTTGGCCGAGTACCGTGGCCTCACTGTGGAACACCTGAACAAGCTGCGCGTCGACGCGCGGGCCAAGGGCGTGTACCTTCATGTACTGAAGAACACGCTGGCCCGTCGCGCCGTTGCCGGGACAAAGTTCGAGGTGGCCCAGGGAGCCATGGTTGGCCCGCTGATTTACGGCTTTTCCGAGGATGCGGTGGCTGCGGCCAAAGTCATTTCAGACTTTGCCAAGACCAACGACAAGCTCATCGTCAAGGGCGGCGCCTACGCCGGCCGGGCACTCAATGCCGAGGGCGTCAAAGCCTTGGCGGCGATCCCCAGCCGCGAAGTGCTGATCGCCCAGGTGGCCGGCCTGCTGATGTCACCGATCCAGCGCATGGCTGGCGTGCTGGCAGCAGTGGCCGAAAAGCGCGGAGGCGGCGCGGCCGCTGATGCGCCTGCTGAGGCACCCGCCGAAGCCGCCGCCTGACGACGACTTGCATCCTGATCCATTGAACTTTCTATTTCGAGGAACCCCAAATGGCATTCGATAAAGACGCTTTCCTGTCCGCCATGGACAGCATGTCCGTGATGGATCTCAATGACCTGGTCAAGGCCATTGAAGAGAAATTCGGTGTTTCCGCAGCCGCCATGGCTGCACCCGCCGCCGGTGGTGGTGGTGCCGCTGCTGCGGTGGTTGAAGAGCAGACCGAATTCAACGTGATGCTGCTCGAAGCCGGCGCCAACAAGGTGCAGGTCATCAAGGCCGTGCGCGAACTGACGGGCCTGGGCCTGAAGGAAGCCAAGGACCTGGTTGACGGCGCGCCCAAGGCCGTGAAGGAAGCCATCGCCAAGGCCGACGCCGATGCAGCGCTGAAGAAGCTGCTCGACGCAGGTGCCAAGGCAGAGATCAAGTGATTGAACTCCCTCTCCCGCGGGGCGGGAGAGGGCAGGTGTGAGGGTGGGATGGCGGCGCTGCCCAAG
>JANOLY010000333.1:0-12256 GCA_031420055.1 Burkholderiales bacterium
AAGCTGTTGAACTGGCCCCAGGGGTCGGCCACTTCCAGCAGCAGCACCACGTCGGCCTCGCGCACCAGCGCGCGGCGGCGGTCGCTGTGGCAGAGCGGGTGCTGGTTGGGGAAGTTCATGCGCCCGCCCATGTCCACCACGGCGGCGCCCAGGGCTTCGGCCAACTTCACCAATGCGTCTACGCCGGCCTGGCTGCGCGCCATGCGGTCGGCCACGATGACGGGCGACTTGGCCTGCACCAGCCACTTCGCGGCCTCGGCCAGCGCCGCGCTGTCGCCCATGGGCGGGATGCTGCGCGACAGTTTCGGAATGGTCGGCATCGGGTCGTGCATGCCGTCTTCCTGCAGGTCGATGTCGGCCATCAGCAGCACCGGCTCCATGGGCGGCGTCATGGCGATCTTGTAGGCGCGCACGGTGCTTTGCGCAAAGTGCTGCAGCGAGGCCGGGTTGTCGTCCCACTTCACGTAGTCGCGCACCATGGCCGCGGCGTCTTGCACCGAGTGGTTCCACTCGGTGCCGGGCCGGCGCTTGTCGGCGTCCATCCCGTTGCCCGCGAACATGATCACCGGCACGCGGTCGACCCAGGCGTTGTAGACCGCCATGGCCGCGTGCTGCAGGCCCACCGTGCCGTGCAGGAACACGCCCATGGGCTTGCCCGCGGCCTTGGCATAGCCGTGCGCCATGGCCACGGCGCTTTCTTCGTGCAGGCAGGTCAGCAGCTCGGGACCCTTGTTGCCGCCATAGTTGACCAGGCTCTCGTGCAGGCTGCGAAAGCTGCTGCCGGGGTTGGTGCTGATGTAGTCGATGTCCAGCGTGCGGATGACGTCGATCATGAAGTCCGAGCCCGGGTGCTCGATCAGCTTGTCGCTGGGCGCAACCGGCGCGGCGGCGGTGGCTGCGGCAGCCGCGGTGGCCGGTTTGGGCGGTGCATCGGCCGCCTGCGCCACCACGGCAGCCGCGCCGCTGGCGCCGGCCACCACGGCCTGCTTCAGGAACTGACGGCGATCGGCTGTGCTTGCATCAGGCCGGGGCTGGGGTTCTGCCAGGGTGTGTCTCCTGGGGTGGGCGGAGTGGGGGCGAACGAGTCGGTGGCGGCAACAAGGCGTTGCGCCACGACAGGGTGGCTGGACGCATGGCCGGCCCGGGGGGTCAGGTGCAAGCGCGTCGCCGGCCAGGCGCGGTGCAGATCACAGGCCGTTTGCGGCGGCGTGATGGTGTCGTCTTCACCTTGCACGATGACGCCGGGGATGTCGCGCAAGCCGGCCGCTTCGGCAAGCAACTGGCCTTCGGCCAGAAAGTAGCCGTGGCGCGCGTAGTGCACGCCGATGCGCGCGGCAGCAAACAGGGCGCTGCTGTCGACGCCGGGGGGTGCGGCCGGGGCGAGGGCGGGGCTGTCGCTGTCGGGTGCCATCAGGTCCTGCTCCCACCGCCACCAGGCCCGCGCAGCGCGCAGTGCGGCGCCGCTGGCGCTGTCGTTCAGTGCCATCGACAAACCGTCCAGCAGATGGCTGCTCGGCACGGCGGCATCGGCCAAGCGTTGCCAGGCATGGGGGTGTGTGGCGGCAGCGCCGCCAGCGGTGTAGAGCCAGCGGCTTTCGGCCCTGGTGGCCGTGAACACGCCGCGCAGCACCAGCGCAAGCACCTGCGCCGGGTGCGCTTGGGCGTAAGTCAGCGCCAGCGTGGCACCCCACGAGCCGCCAAACACCAACCAACGCGGCAGGTTCAGGTGGGCGCGAAGGGCTTCGATGTCGGCCACCAGGTGCGCCGTGGTGTTGGCATGCAAGGCGCCCTGCGGCCGCGAGCGGCCGGCACCGCGCTGGTCGAAGAGCACGATGCGCCAGCGCGCGGGGTCGAACCAGCGCCGGTCGTTGGGGGTGCAGCCGGCACCGGGCCCGCCGTGCACGAACAGCGCCGCCGGCGCGCGCGGGTTGCCGCTTTCTTCCCAATAGATTTCATGCCCGTCGCCCACGTCCAACCAGCCGTGGCGGTGGTTTTGCAGCGGCGGGTACAGCACCTGCCAGGCGTGTGCGGCTTCGTTGTCCATCAGGACTGCAAGGCGTTGCGGCCCAGCGCTGCGCTGGTGGGGAAGACCAGCGACTTGATGACCACCGGCACCGCGCCCGAGCTGTCCAGCAGCGCGCCGATGTCGATGAAGTCAAACTCCTGCAGCACGATGCCGTCGATGCTTATCACCGGCTGCGCCAGACCCAGCTCGCTGTGCAGGTGGATGCCGACCAGCCCGCCGATGTCGCCGTCGCCCACCAGCACCACGGGGTGGCCGCGCTGCAGCACGGCGGCCAGCCCTTGCGCAATGCCGCGGCAGAAGGCGTCCAGCCGCCAATAGCCG
Source organism: Burkholderiales bacterium (assembly GCA_031420055.1). Taxonomy (GTDB): domain Bacteria; phylum Pseudomonadota; class Gammaproteobacteria; order Burkholderiales; family Burkholderiaceae_C; genus Rubrivivax. Next base: position 2,348 of record JANOLY010000333.1, read on the forward strand.
GCGCTGCCGGCCCAGCGGTAGCACAGCGCCACGGGCTGCTCGCCTTCGTGCAGATCAAGCCGGCGCAGCGCGCCGCGAATGGCCTGGCCGATGGCGTGTGCGTCCAAGGTTTCGCCCTGCAGTGGCAGCGCCGGCGTGAGCACCGGCAGGTTGCGCAAAGGCAGCGTGCTGGGCGGCTCGACAAAGACGGTGCTGCCGCTGACCTGCACCGTGTACTGCGAGGCGCCCACCACCGTGGCGCGTATGCCCTGCTCGGGCTGCTCGATGCGCGGGCCCCAGGCCTGCACACGTGCCAGCACGGCCTGCGCCAGCGCCGGGCCCAGGTCGCCAAAAGCCTGGGTCTCGCGGCCGTAGATGTATTCCGAGACACCGCCCGAGAAGGTGACGATGTCGGGTGGCGCGGCGGCCGGCAGGCCTTCAAGCCGCAGCAGTGCTGCGGTGTCGGCGCGCAGCGCGCCGCCTTGCACGGCCTGGAACAAGTGGTCGGCCATGCGCGCCACCAGGCGGTGCAGGCCGGCGGGGTCAGGGACGCTGCCGATATTGAGCGTTAGCCCCACCTCGGCAGCCAGGCGCAAGCCGGCGGCCTCGATGCGCTGCACGCGGCCGGCGTCGTCAAAGCCGACGATGCGCGCGCCGATGTCCAGCGCCGTCTGCGCCACGACCGTGCCGTTTTCGCACACCGCGATCTTGCTGGTGCCGCCGCCGATGTCGATGTTCATCACGCGGCAGCCCTCGCGGATGCTGCGCGCCGCAGCACCCGAGCCCATCGCGGCCAGCGTGGTCTCCAGCGCGTCGCCTGCGCTCACGGCCACGAACTTGCCGGCCTGCGCCGCGAACAGTTCACCGATGGCGCGTGCGTTGCTGCGGCGCACGGCCACGCCGGTGAGGATGAGCGCGCCGCTGTCGATCAGGTCGGGCTTCACGCCGGCCAATGCGTACTGCGCATCGACGAACTCGCGCAGCGCCACGGCATCTATGGTCAGGTCATCGGCTGAACCTGCATCGCCGGCATACGGCGTCAGCAGCACCTCGCTCTCGTGCAGAACGGTGCGCTCGGCCACCACGTAGCGGCTGTCCAGCCGTTCCAGCCGCAGGCGCGAGAACACCAGGTGCGAGGTGCTGGAGCCGATGTCCACGCCCACGCTGACGAGCACGATCTCGTCTTCGAACTCCAAACTGCGGCGCACGTTGCTGAAGAACACGCGGCCACCGGCCGCGGTGTCCGCGGCAGCGCTCACCCTGCGGCGCCCACCGGGCCGTCGGTCGACTTCTTGGCCTGCACGCCCTCGGGCTTGACGTACAGCGCCGGGTCCATGCGCGAGGCGATACCGTTGGCTTGCAGGTCGGCCTCGTATTCACGGCGCAGGTGCGGGTCTTCCATCCAGTAGGGGATGCTGGTGCCGCCTTCGGTGACGTCCATGGCCGTGTAGTCGGTGTGCTTGGCGCCCGGCGCGCCGGGGTCGCGGCCGGGGTTGTGGGGGCCGAACCAGGCCGTCAGCCGCAGCGGCTCGAGCCCGGCGCTGAAGTGCTGGTGGTACCAGCGTGCGCCGCCGGGCGCGGCGCTGACGATGCCCACGGGCTCGTAGTCGACACGCCGCACCTGGTCGCCCTTGCCGTCCTGCCACGGCGTCTCGCCGGTCTTTTCGGGCCAGGTGTAGGTGTAGCCCTTGCCCTTCAGGCAGATCAGGATGGCCGCGCTGGTGTGGGCGTGCGCCTTGCTGTAGCGACCCTGCTCATGCTGGCCGATCCAGAAATAGAACTGGTTGTTGGTCATGAAGGGCTCGACACGGCGCCAGCCCGGGCTGCGCCGGTTGTCCAGCGGCAGTTCGCAGTTCACCACGTCGGGGATGAAGTTGGTGCGCCGCATCGCCAGGCCGCGAACAGGATCGGGTTCGATGTCGTCCTTCGGCTTGAAGAAGTCGTCGGCGCCGTTGAAGCGGTCGCGGAACACAAAGGGGTTGTTGAACACCGCGTCGACGTTGTTGATCATGTTCAACACGTTGGGCGCCGTGTTGCCGGCCAGCAGCAAGGCGCCGCCGTTGGTGGCGTTGACGATGCGGAACCAGGCGTTCATGGGGATCGAGAACATCGAGCCCTTCTGCCATTCGAAGACATGCTTCTTGGTGTCGCCCTCCTGCCAGACCTCGGTGGTGCCACGGCCTTCAACGACCAGGTAGATTTCCTCGTACATGTGCCTTTGCGCGTGCAGCGCGCCGGCCGGCGGCACTTCAACGACGAAGCAGCCCCATTTGGTTTCCGTGCCCAGCAACTGGATGTAGTGACCCTTGCCGCCGGTGCGCTTCCACGGGAACAGCGGCAGGTTCTGCACCTTGCTGATGCCGATGTCGCGGAACACGGGAATGCCCTCGCTTTCCATGAAGGCGTCGTAGGGCGTGGGCTGCTTCTTGAAGGTGCCGAAGCCGGCCTTCTTGTTGCCGCTGGGCTCGTGCCAGTGGGTCAGGTCTTTGTCGTGGGGCATGGTGTCTCCGCGCGATTGCCGCTGTGCCGGGCCGGTGCTCTGGCCGCTGTTTGCTGGGGATGGGAGCGTTCCGCATAACAGAACGCAGTTCTTTTATTTGAACCGCGACCGATTTGAGCATAGACTTTTGCCCACGTCAAAGCGCTTGTGTTGAGCGTGCAGCCGGCGTCCCGCACCGAGTTGCGGGTGTAGTCAACCCGCAGTTAAAAGGAGAACGCTGGTGCGTACACAACAGGCCCTGTTCCTGGCCGCCCTATTGGCGGTTTGCAGTACCTGGTCGCTGGCGCAAAGCCAGCCCGTCAGCCCGCATGCGGCGATCTACACCTACAAGGGCGCCGACCGCGATGCCCGCTTGCTCGAACGCGCGCGCCAGGAGGGCAGCGTCAACGTCTACACGTCGCTGGCGCCCACCGAGGCCGCGCCGCTGGTCGAGGCCTTCGAGAAGAAGACCGGGGTGAAGGTCAACATGTGGCGCGCGGTGAGTTCCAGCGTCTTGCAGCGCGCGCTGTCAGAAGCGCGCGGCAAGCGCCACACGATGGACGTGGTGGAAACCAATGGCCCCGAGGTGGAAGCCCTGGCGCGTGAACTGGTGCTGGCGCCCTTCTACAGCCCCCACCTCGCCGACCTGCCGGCGGGCAGCCTGCCCAAGCACGGCATGTGGGCGCCCGACCGGCTGAATTTCTTCGTGGTGGCCTACAACACCAACAAGGTCAAGCTGGCCGACCTGCCCAAGACCTACGAAGGCTTCCTGGACCCCAAGTGGAAAGGCCGCATCGCGCTGGAGGCCACCGATTCCGAATGGATGGCCGGCGTGGTCAAGACCTGGGGCGAGCCACGGGGCATGGAGTTCATGCGCAAGCTCGGCGAGATGAAGCCCGACATGCGCAAGGGCCATGTGCTGCTGGCGCAGCTGATTGCATCCGGCGAGGTCGAGGTCGGGCTGACGGCCTACCACGCCAACGCGCAGAGCTTCAAGAAGCGCGGCGCGCCGGTGGATTGGGCGCCCATCGAACCCGTCATCGCGCGCCCGCAGGGCATCGCCGTGGCGGCGCAGGCGCCGCATCCGAACGCGGCGCTGCTGTTCGTTGACTTCATGCTCTCGCCCGAAGCGCAACAAATGCTGGCCGACATGGGCCGTTCGCCTTCGAGTCGGCGCGCCAAGTCCGACACCAGCGGCATGAACTTCGTGATGTCTGATGTCAACGTCATCCTGGACGAAGCTGAAAAGTGGGAGCTTCAGTGGAACAAGCTGTTCATGTCCAAGTGAACCGAGCCTGACCTCACCCCCGACCCGGGACACCGCCGCGATGACGCTGCTGCTCAACAACCATCACATCCAGCAGGTCTTGACCACGCCGATGACGATGGCTGCGCTGGAGCGGGTCTATCGCGAGCTGATCGATGGCCAAGCGTTGTGCCGCCCGCGCATCGACATCCGCATTCCGACGCAGACGCCCGGGCGCTTCTACCAATGGGGCACGATGGAGGGCGGCTCGACCTAGGGCTACTTCGCCATCCGCATGAAGTCCGACGTGATGGAAGAGCACGAGTACAACGGCGTGCGCACCGAAGAGAAATTCTGCGTGCGGCCCGGCCTGTTCTGCGGGCTGATCACCTGGGCTACGCCGCGCAGCCCGAGGCCGAGATCTGGAAGCGCCGCCGGCTGGGCCGGCGCGCACCGGTGATCACCGGCGCCGGGCATGACGTGATGCTGGCCGACATCGTCAGCGGCCGCTCGCCGGGCCGCAGTTCAGACACACAAATCACCTACTCCGAGCGCGGCAACATCCAGGGCGCACAGTTCTTCGCTGTGGCCGGCGTGGCCTATGAAGAAGCGCTGCGGCGCGGGCTGGGGCATGAACTGCCGACCGAGTGGTTCTTGCAAGACATCCGGGATTGACGATGAGCAAAACACAAGAACAAATGACAGGCGGCCCCGAATGATCGACGTCATGTTCGGCGCGCTGGCGACCATGCTCACCTCGGCGCACCTCATGGGGCTGATGTCGCTGGCGGTGGTCATCGGCATCTTCGTCGGCGCCACGCCGGGGCTGGGCGGCAAGCTGTCGATCGCGCTGGCGATACCCTTTGTCTTCGGCATGGAGATGATCGCCGGCGCGGTGTTCTTGCTAACCATGCACGCGGTCAACGGCACCAGCGGGCAGATCTCCAGCATCATGTTCGGCGTGCCTGGCGACGGCGACGACGCCGCCACCACGGTTGACGGCTACCCCATGGCCAAGAAGGGCGAGGCCGGGCGCGCACTGGGCGCCAGCCTGGTGGCCTCGGGCGTGGGCGGCATCATCGGCGCCATCGTCTTCGCGGTGCTGATCCCGGTGGTCGAGCCGCTGGTGCTGGCCTTCAGCCCGGCCGAATTCTTCTTGATGGCGCTGCTGGGCATCACCTTCATTGCCTTTCTGTCCAGCGGCGCGGCCTTCTTCAAGGGCATCGTGGTCGGGCTGTTCGGCATGATGCTGGCCACCGTGGGCATGGACCCGCAAACCGGCATCGCCCGCTTCTCCGGCGAAGCGCTGTTTTTGTGGGACGGCGTGAGCCTGGTCACTGCCATGCTGGCGATGTTCGCGGTGCCCGAGATGATTGCCCTGGGTGTCGCCGGCGGGTCGATCTCGGCGGTGTCGCGCACGACGGTCAAGTACAGCTACCGCGAGCTGTTCCAGGGCGTGATGGAGGTGCCGCGCCACTGGTGGCTGGCGCTGCGCACCTCGGTCATCGGCGCGGTGATCGGCATGATCCCCGGCCTGGGCGGCTCGGCCGCGGCGTGGATCTGCTACGGCCACGCCGTGCAAAGCTCCAAGACCCCCGAGCGCTTCGGCCACGGCGCAGTGGAAGGTGTGATCGCGCCAGAAACCGCGAGCAACGCCAAGGAAGGCGGCTCGCTGCTGCCGACGCTGTTCTTTGGTATCCCCGGTTCTTCCGGCATGGCGGTGATGCTGGGTGCCTTCCTGATCCTGGGCATACAGCCCGGCCCGGCCATGATCACGCAGAACATGGAGCTGGTGTGGATGCTGATCTGGGCGCTGGTGGTGGGCAACATCATGGCGGTGTGCCTGCTGCTCTTCATTGCACGCTGGGTTGCAGTGCTCACCTTCATCCGCGGCGCACTGCTGATCCCCTTTGTGCTGATCCTGTGCGTGCTGGGCGCTTTCATCAGCGAAGGCCATTGGCAAAACCTGTTGATCCTGGTGGTGTTCAGCGCACTGGGTTACGGCCTGCTGAAGTTCGGCTGGCCGCGCGCGCCGTTTGCCATCGGCCTGGTGCTGGGCGGCATTGCCGAAAAGTCGCTGAACACCGCCTTGGCGCTGTGGGGGCCGGCCTTTTTCATGCGGCCCTTGTCGCTGGTGCTGGTGGGCTTGATCGTGCTGACCATCGGCATGGCGATCTACAAAGCACGCAAGGCCAAACTGCGCGGCGGCCCCGCCATCCCTTATGAATAACGGTCGATTGATGATGAGCCTGGTGATGCTGGCGGTCTTCAGCGTCATGGTCGGCGTGGCCACCCAGTACCCGGCGCAGGCGCGTTTCATGCCGCTGGTGGTGGGCCTGCCGGGCATTTGCTTGTGCCTGGTCCAGGTGGTGCTTGAAATCGTCGCGCGCCGCCGGGCGGCGGCAGGCGGCCTGGCAGGTGCAGAGGCGGCAGTCGACCCCAACGCTGCGGGTGCGCCAAGACGCGAGCTCGTCTTGTGGGGCAGCTTCCTGGGCCTGATCGCCAGCCTGATCCTGTTCGGTTTCTACGTGACGATCCCGCTCTTCCTGATTGCCTTTCTTCGTGGCTACGCCCGCGAGAGCTGGCGCTTCTCGCTGGCCCTGAGTGCAGCAGGCTCTGCCGTGCTGGCAGCGGTGTTCCACTTCGGTCTGGGCGTGGTGCTGCACCAGGGTTTCCTGCTCGAGCCACTGCTCGACCGCTTCCAGGGTTCGTGACGGCCCGAGCCGCCGGCGCCGCAAGCACCCCGTCCGCTTCTTGCTGAACGTCCATCAACAAACAGGAGACATCGACATGCCGACCCCGTCGAACCGAATCACCACCCGCTGGAGCCACGGCGCACTGGGCGCCTCGCTGTTGCTGGCCAGCGCCTTGGCCGCGGCCAACCCGGCCGACTTCTACAAGGGCAAGACGGTGACGTACATCGTCGCCACGTCGCCCGGTGGCAACTATGACTTGTACGGCCGGCTGGTGGCCGACTTCATGCAAAAGCAGCTGCCCGGCTCGAAGTTCGTGGTCAAGAACGTGCCCGGCGCCGGCCACATCATCGGCGCCAACGCCATCTACGCCGCCAAGCCCGATGGCCTGACCATAGGCAGCTTCAACACCGGCCTGATCTACGGGCAGATGGTGGGCCAGGAGGGCGTGAAGTTCGACCTGACCAAGATGTCCTGGGTCGGCAAGGCAGCGTCCGATCCGCGCGTGATGATGGTCTCGGCCCAGTCGCCGTTCAAGACCTTTGACGACCTGAAGGCGGCCAAGGAGCCGGTGCCGTTTGCTACGTCGGGCGTGGGCAGCAGCTCCAACGTCGAGACCAAGCTGATTGCCGACACGCTGAAGCTGCCGATCAAGATCATTCCCAGCTATTCAGGCAACGAAGGCGAGATGGCCATGCGCCGTGGCGAGGTGTTTGGCGGCATCGGTTCGCGCTCGTCCTGGGAGGGTTTTGTGAAGAACGGCTATGGCCGCTTCCTCGTGCAGATCGGCGGCAAGGAAAAGGACGTGCCGCAGTTGTCCAAGTTCGTCAGCGACCCCGGCGCGAAAGCGATGTTGGCGCTGGTGCAGTCGCAAGGCGACCTGGCGCGGCTGACTGCCGGGCCGCCCGGCATTCCCGCCGAGCGCCTGGAAGTGCTGCGCGCGGCCTACAAGCGCGCCATGGCCGACAAGGGCTTGCAAGCCCGCGCGGCCAAGCTGGGACTGCCGATCGACCCGGGTTACGGCGACGACGTGCTCAAGCAGGTGAAGCTGGCGCTGGCCCAGTCGCCCGAAACGATTGCGCTGCTGGCCAAGTCGCAAGACCTCAAGCCCCCCACCATGAAGGCCGCTGGCCCGCTGATCGAAGTCAACGACAAGGGCCGCGTCATCGTCTTTGCCGGCCCCGACCAGCAGCCCGTGCAGTCCAGGCCTAGCGGCAGCCGCACCCGCATCACCATCGACGGCAAAGACGCCACGCGCGGCGACCTGAAGGCGGGCCTGGTCTGCGAGATCAGTTACCAGGCCGGTGGCGACAACGAGCCAGTCGAGATGGCCTGCAAATAGCCTCCCATGAGCACTGACAACCCACCCGTCCCGACCACCGAAGACCCCACCGTGCCGCAGGCCCGGGTGCTGGTCGACCCCTACCGCGATTGGTCAGAGGGTGAAGGCATTCCCATCCACCTGGACTTCGGGCACAACCTGCTGGAACTCGAGACCGGCCCGTGGGACCGCTACGAGGCCAAGGGCTGCTTTGCGCACACGCACGGCGCCGGCGACTTCATGGCGAACTACGTGCTTGAAGTCGCACCCGGCGCCAAGACCCGGCCCGTGCGGCACGTGTACGAAGTCTTCTGCTACGTGCTGGCGGGGCATGGCTCGACCAAGGTGTGGCTGCCCGGCGGCGCGGTGCGCACCTTCGAGTGGGGCCCCAAGGCGATGTTCGCTGTTCCCCTGAACTGCCGCTATCAAATCTTCAACGCCACGGCGGCGCAGGCGGTGCGCATCTCGTGCACCAACGACGCGCCCATCACCATCAACCTGTATCACAACCTCGATTTCGTCTTCAACAACCCCTTCGAATTCCCTGAGCGCGCGGGTGCGACCCGGCACTTCGATGGCGAGGGCGAGCATTCCACCTGGATAGCGGCCAACACCATCAAGCGCAACCTGTGGGAAACCAACTTCGTGCACGACTTGTCGAGCTTCAAGCTCTACGAGTTCGAAGAACGCGGCAAGGGCTCGACCAACGTCAGCTTCATCCTGGCCGACGGCACCATGCACGCGCACGTGTCGCAAATTCCGGCCGGCCGCTACAAGAAGGCGCACCGCCACGCCGCCGGCACGCATGTGCACGCGGTGGACGGTGTGGGCTACTCGCTGCTGTGGCACGAGGGTGACTCGGAGTTCAAGGAATTCCCGTGGCGTCACGGCTTCATGTACACGCCGCCGTTCTGGATGTTCCACCAGCACTTCAACACCGGCCCGCAGCCGGCGCGTTACTTGGCCTGCAGCCTGGGCAGCCGTCGCTACCCGTTCATCTCGCTGCGGCGCAAGAGCTCTGAGGGCGCGGGTTCGATATCGATTTCGCAGGGCGGGCGGCAGATCGACTACGAAGAACAAGACCCGCGCATCCACCACAAGTGGCTGCAAGCCATGCAGCAGGCGGGCGTGCCTTCGCAAATGGGCGAGGTCTTCGACGAAGCGGCGATATTGCAGCTGCCGCCGGAGTCGCTGAGCGGCGTGATCCGCTCGCCCAAGTCGATCGGCCCGGCGGTCTAAGGGACAAGCTTTCCATGTCGCACGACCTGGACTTCGACCACGAGCACGAAGGCCTGAGCCCGGCCGATCAGGCGGCCGTGGCGCAGCTGATCTGGGAGCAAGACACGCTGGAGCTGCGCACGGTGGGCATCGACATCGGCAGCTCCACCACGCACCTGCTGTTCGCCAAGGTGACGCTCATGCGCCAGGCGCAGGGCCTGTCCAGCCGCTTCACGGTGGTCGACCGCCAGGTGCTGTGGCGCTCGCCCGTCATGCTCACGCCCTTCTTGGCCGATGGCTCCATTGACGCCGATGAGCTGGCGCATTTCATCCACCACGCCTACCACGACGCCGGCCTGCGCCGGCGCGACATCGACAGCGGCGCGGTCATCCTCACGGGCGAGGCCATCAAGCGGCGCAACGCGCGCGCCATCGGCGACATCTTTGCCGCCGATTCAGGCAAGTTCGTCTGCGCCACCGCCGGCCATCAACTGGAAAGCCTGTTGGCCGCCCACGGCTCGGGGGCCACGGCCTTGTCGCGCCAACGCCAGCAATGCGGCCTGCATGTGGACGTGGGTGGCGGCACCACCAAGCTGGCCTTGATCGACCGAGGCGAGATCGTCAGCGTCGCCGCCTTTGCCGTTGGCGGCCGCCTGCTGGCGCGCGATGCGGCGGGTGCGTGGACGCGCATCGACGCCTCGGCCCACCTGGCGGCTGCGGACCTGGGGCTGCAACCCACACCCGCCACCTTCGCCGATGCCGCTGTGCGCGCGGCCCTGGCGCAGCGGCTGGCGGGCATCGTGGTCGATCAGATCGTCGGCGTCAAGCTCGACGCGCTGGGCCAAGCGCTCGAACTCACGGCCCCGCTTGATCGCACCCGAACGCCAGCCTTCATCACCTTCTCAGGCGGGGTGGCCGAATACCTTTTCGGCCACGAGAGCGCCGACCATGGCGACATCGCGCGCTTGCTGGC
>JANOLY010000334.1:0-2272 GCA_031420055.1 Burkholderiales bacterium
CCCCCACCCATTCCGGCCCGCAAAGCCTACGAGCGCTACCTGAAGGAAGTGAATGGTCGTAAATTCCTCGTCACAATGGAGGAACCCAACGCCAACAAGCCGGAGCCGATCACCTTCGAGATCACAAACGGCGGGGTGACCTGGATTCGCTCAACGTCCATCGGTGCGCCGGCTGTCATTCTGTCGACGCCACCGCGGGCGGGCTGATGGCCGAGGAGTACCACGAACTCACGAATGTCAGTGCGCTTGCGGATGAAGTAGGGCTGACGATCCCGCGAGCCAAGACGTTGTTCGATGTCGTCTCGCGGCAGCGCGACTACGCGGTGGTCCAGCTCCTGCAACACTGCGATGACGGGACTCCAAAGCTTGAATGCATCGTCGTCGAGGTCGAGTGCGATGGTGTGCCTCCAAAAAATGGCGTCGGCATCAATTATCGGGAACGCTTGGCGCTGTGTGTGTCTGACGATCCCAAGCAGCTCATCGAGGTTCTGGCAATGCGCAAGGACTTCCCTGTCTTGATGCACCAGAACCAGGGCATCCTCGATGCCCCTGCGAGCCTTTGTCTGTACTTCGAATCCGTGGCGGCGGTGATGCGCACTTGGACACCGCAAAGTTTTTTGCGCCGAATCCAGTGGTGGCTCGAAAAGAGTGCACGGGGTGAACTGCACCCGACGGACCAGCCGGTTGAACATCTGTTCTTCGCGACCAGATACGAACTCGTTCTGCCGTGGAATCTGTCAACGTTGCGCAAAAGTGCTGAGCATCGCTTCGTCATCGCGCAAGGTCCCGAGCGTCCCGACGCGGGCTTCACGTGCTTCCTGGAAGCGGTCCCTAAAGATGCTGCGGTCAAGACCGGCACCGCTGCCCCCATCGAGCTGGTGCTGCAACCGATCCTGCACGGGTTCGTCGAGCGCGATCCCGCGACATTGGGACAACTCGCTGACATTCTTTCCAGGCGTGGCATCGATCTCCTTCCCTCCTTGCGAGCAGCCCTGCAGGCGCGCGTGGGCGTCAAGGGCGCTGTCGCATCGGCCGACGACAAATGCACGGTCATCCTGCTCCATATCCCCATCTGCCGGACCGAAGGCGCGGAGCCCGTCGGCATTACCCATCGCGCGTTCGTGCTGCTGGCAGGCGGACTGGAACTCGGCGTCGCCGTCGGCGCATTGTTCGTCCTCGACAAGAAATATTTCAGCGCAACGGGACTGATCGGTGCGCAGCCTGCCACTGAGTGGCGTTCACAGCCTGTTTTACCAATGGCCGTCCTGAGCCAAAACGACCCAGCAGCAGCGAGGAAGCAATCGGGCATCACCGAGGAAGGACCGGCCGGCGTGCTGGTCGGCGCGGGTTCACTCGGCAGCGCGATGCTTAATTTTTGGGGACGCGCCGGATGGGGACGTTGGACCGTCATCGATAAGGACCATATCAAGCCGCACAACCTGTCTCGGCATGTGGCCTATGCGCAGCACATTGGATACCCCAAGGCTACCGTCGTGGCGGAACTAAACGCGGCGGCCATGCATGGGGCCTCCGAGATCATCCCACTGAACGCCGATGCCAGTGACTTCAAGCCTGGGGCGGTCACTGATGCACTCTCAAGTGTGAAGCTAGTGGTCGACGCCTCGACAACACTGGAATATCCGCGCGCCGCAAGTATGGTCGACGGCCTGGCTAGACACTTCTCGGTCTTCGTCACACCAACCGGCAATGCAGGAATATTACTAGCCGAAGACGCACAACGGCTTCTTCGCCTGCGTACCCTTGAAGCGCAGTATTACCGCGCCTTGATCCAAGAGGACTGGGGGCGGAACCACCTCACCGGCAACACCGGTTCGTTCTGGAGCGGCGCGAGCTGCCGGGATATTTCTGTGGTCATACCGTATTCGCAGATCATGGGCCAGGCCAGTACGCTGGCCGAGCAGATTCCGTTGGCTGTAGCGCAAGACGGTGCACTGATTCGCGTATGGCAGCGCGATCCAGTTCGTGGCACCGTGGACGTTTACGACGTGCCTGTGGCCAGTGAGCGTCGCATGCAGCTCGGTGAATTCGATCTGTTCGTCGACGCCAGCGTAGAGCTGCAACTTCGAGACTTGCGGACGAAGGGATTTCCCAATGAAACCGGCGGCGTGCTAATCGGGTACTACGATTTCAACGTCAATGCCGTCGTCGTAGTCGCGGCCCTTCCTGCCCCGCCTGACAGCAAGTCCAGTCCTGGCTCATTCGAGCGCGGCATCGCTGGTCTGGCAGAAGCGGTCACCGAAGCGTCTCGACG
>JANOLY010000335.1:0-2032 GCA_031420055.1 Burkholderiales bacterium
CCGGGCACGAACTTGGTCGGGCCGTTGGGGTTGGCGCCGATGCTCCAGACCGGGAAGCCCAGCTCGACCAGTTCTTCGGTGTCGCGGATGGAGGCGTCCAGCACCACGCCCGCAAAACCCAGCCTCTTGCAGGCGTTGAGCATGATGGAGCCCATCAGCGCGCAAGTGCGGTCGGCCTTGCCGTCGATGACCAGCACGTCACCGGGTCTTGCCATCGCCATCGCCGTGTGGATCATCAGGTTGTCACCGGGCCGCACTTCGATGGTGAAGGCCGGGCCGCAAACGCGCATGTTCGGTGCCAGAGCGGCGATGCGCCCGTCCATCGCGCCGCGGCGGCCGGCCACGTCGGCCATGATGGACGACGCGTAGGCGGCAGCCGCCTGCACGGTGGCGGGGTCGATGCGCGTGAAGTCACGGCGGATGTCGTTCAGGTCGGCTGTCATGTTTGTTCTCAGTGACCACGCGAAACGTTGAGCGCCGGGTGAGCGCGTCGCGTCAGGATCGCATCCAGACGCGGGTAGACGCGCCGCGCGTTGCCTTCAAAGATGAGGTGCCGGCTGGCCTCGTCCAGCCCCGCCACGCCATCGATGTAGCGCTTGGTGTCGTCGAAGTGGAAGCCGTTGTCGGGGTCGATGCCGGGCACCGCACCCAGCATTTCGCTGGCAAACAAGATGTTGCTTATGGGCACCACCTCGGTCATCAGCCGAATGCCGGGCAGGTGGTAGACACAGGTGTCGAAGAAGACGTTGTTGAGCAGGTGCTGGGCCAGCGGCTTCTTCTGCATGCTCAAGCACAGACCGCGGTAACGCCCCCAGTGAAAGGGCACCGCGCCGCCGCCATGCGGGATGACGAACTTCAGCTCAGGAAAGTCCTTGAACAAGTCGCCCTGGATCAACTGCATGAACGCCGTGGTGTCGGCGTTGATGTAGTGCGCGCCGGTGTGGTGGAAGTTGGGGTTGCAGCAACTGCTGACATGGATCATGGCCGGCATTTGCAGCTCCACCAGCTTCTCGTACAGCGGGTACCAGTGGCGATCGGTCAACGGCGGGCCGGTCCACCAGCCGCCGGAAGGGTCCGGGTTGAGGTTGACGCCGACAAAACCCAGCTCGGCCAGGCGCTGCAGTTCACCGATGCATTCGGCCGGCGCCACGCCCGGGAACTGCGGCAACTGGCCCACGCCGATGAAATTGCTGGGCAGCAGCTGCGTGATGCGGTGGATGAGGTCGTTGCTGATGCCCGTCCACACGCGGCTGACCTCGGCGTTGCCCACGTGGTGGGCCATGCCGGCAGCACGCGGGCTGAAGATGGTGAGGTCGCTGCCGCGGTCCTTCTGCAGCTTCAACTGCGGCTGCAGGCTGGCCACGATCTGCTCGTCGCTGATGTTCAAGTCGGCCAGGGTCTTGGCCGCCGGCTTGCGCATGGCGTCGGCCAGGCCCGCCAGCTGCTTGTCGCGGAAGGTGTGCAGCGCCGCGGGCTCGGTGGTGTAGTGGCAGTGGATGTCGATGATCATGGTTGCGATGACAAAAACTGCAGCAAGCGCGCGGGCACGTTGGTCTCAAGCTGCTCGGCCGGCGCGATGTCCCAGTACTCGCTCTGGGGCAAGCACTCTTGCAGGTAGCGCGCGGCGCTGGTGGCGTGCGAGGCGTCCTGGCCCGGCACCACCAGCGCGGGCGTGTCCAGGCGCAGCATCTCTTCAGGTTCAGCGCCGGGCGCGGTGTCGCGGTCCAGCAGCGCACGCTGGGTGGCCAGCACGGCAAGCTTGTAGCGCTCGAGGTCCATCACGACGAGGGCCGCTGCGAAGGCCGCGTCGTGGCGCAGCACGCTCACCCAGGGCCCCGCGCGCGGGTCCTCAGAAAAGCTCTTGTTGGACGCCTGCGCCAGCGCCAGCACGGCGCCCAGGCCTTCTTGCTGCACAAAGGCCAGGTGCTGCGCAAAACGCTGCTGGCCGTTGATGCGGTACTTGGCGCCACCCACCGGCCAGTACAGCACCATGCTGCGCGTGGCCTCCGGGTGGGCCACTGCGAAGGCCACC
>JANOLY010000336.1:0-5926 GCA_031420055.1 Burkholderiales bacterium
TCGAAGCCGAAGCTGGTGGCAAAGGCTTCGTAGTCGTGCGGGCTGAAGCGGTGGGCAAAGCCTTCGCGCGCGGCGCGGCGGGCGTACAGGTTCAGCAGCTCGGCAGCAGTGTCTCGAACCTGCTCGGCCGCCTTGCGGCGGGCTTTCTCCCACTGGCCGCTGCCCAGCCGGTGCAGCGGCGCTTCATCGGCACTGACCCCCGTGTAGCGGCTGATGAGTTGCAGCTGCGACACCGGCACGTACAGCGTGGCCTTGTCGGCGTACTCCAGATGCAGAAACTCGTTGGGCCCCCCATCTTCACCATTCGCAATATCGATGTTGATCAAGCCGCGGTAGCGCCCGATGCCGTGGTTCAGGTGTACCACCGGGTCGCCCAGCTTCAGCTCGGACAAGTCCTTGATCAGCGCGTCAAGACTGCTGACCTGTTCTTGCTTGCGCCGCTTGCGCGCTTGCGGCGTGGTGGCGAAGAGCTCGGTTTCGGTGATGAACTGCACCGACACCGGCGCGCTGCCGGCCTCACCGGCGTCTATCCAATGGAAGCCCTCGGCCAGCGGCGCGGCGGTGATGGCCACTTTCTCAATGCTCTCGCCCGGCGCCAGAAACTCCGCCAGCGTGGCCACACTGGGCACGTTGATGCCGTGGTCGCGCAGCAGTTCCAGCAGGCTCTCGCGGCGGCCGTCGCTTTCGGCCACCAGCAGCACGCGGTGCACGGTTTGGCGCAGGTGGCGCTCGAGCAAGCCCAGCGGCTCTGTGGCGCCGCGGTCGATGCTCACGTCGGGCAGGGGCCGCGCCCACGAGACCGCGACAGCGGGCTCTTCCGAGCCCTTCACGGGCTCGGTCCCACGCATGGACAGCGTGGCATGCGGCTGGGTGCGCTGGAAGAACTCCTCGGCCGGCATGAACAGCGACGCCGGTGGCAGCAGCGGCCGCTCGGGGTCGTGCTGCAAGAAGCGGTGGCGCTCGCGCGTGTCGACCCAGAAGCGCTCCAGCGCTTCGTCGACCTTGCCGTGCAGCACCAGCGCGGCCTCGGGGCCGAGGTAGTCGAACAAGGTGCCGGGCTCATCAAAGAACAGCGGCAGGTAGTACTCGATGCCGCCGCTGGCAATGCCCGCGGCTATGTCCTTGTAGATGCGCGAGCGCGTCGGGTCGCCTTCGATCTGCTCGCGCCAGCGCGCGCGAAAGGCGTTGCGCGCCTTGTCGTCCAGCGGAAATTCGCGGCCCGGCAGCAGCCGCACCTCGGGCACGGGGTACAGGCTGCGCTGGCTGTCGGGGTCGAAGGTGCGGATGGAGTCGACCTCGTCACCGAACAGGTCCACGCGGTAGGGCACCAGGCTGCCCATGGGGAACAGGTCGATGAGCCCGCCGCGCACGGCGTACTCGCCCGGCGACACCACCTGGCTCACGTGCTGGTACCCGGCCAGCGTCAGCTGCGCCTTCAGCCGGGCTTCGTCCAGCCGCGATTTCTGTTTGAAGTGAAAGGTGGTGACGGCCATGAAGGACGGCGGCGCCAGCCGGGTGAGTGCCGTGGTGGCCGGCAGCAGCACCACGTCGACCTCGCCGTTTTTCATCCGCCACAGCGTGGCCAGGCGTTCGGAGATAAGGTCCTGGTGCGGGCTGAAGGTGTCGTAGGGCAGGGTTTCCCAGTCCGGAAACACGGCCACGCGCAGGCCGGGCTCGAAGAAGGGAATCTCCTCGGACAGGCGTGCGGTGTCGGCAGGCTCGGCGCTGAAAATGGCGAGCAGCCGCCCGGCGTCTGCGTGACTGCGTGCCAGGCGGGCCAGCAGCAAGGCGTCGGACGAGCCGACCGGGCGCGGTAGCGTGAAACGCTTGCCGGGGTGGACCAAAGGTAGCTGCATGTAGCCGGTGTGCCTGGCGTCGCTGCAGCGCGCGGGGCCGAAAGCCGCGAATTGTAGGGACTGCAACGACAGCCTGTTCTGCCGCGCAAGATGCGTGGGCCGTGCTTGCACAACTCAAAGCTTGGACATAGACTTGTACATGTTTATGCCCCTGTGAGTCAGCCCCATGCGCCACCCTCTGCATCAGCCCAACGTGCACGAAGTGCGCGAGAACCTGGCCGAGTACTTGTCGGCCGCCGAGCGTGGCGAAGAAGTTTTGATCTGCCGCCGCAACCAGCCCGTGGCGCGGCTGGTGGCCTTGCAGACTGCGCCGCGTCGCGAGGCCCGGCCCCTGGGCCTGGCGGCCGATGCCGGCACGGTACTGCCCGACAGCTTCTTCGAGCCGCTGCCCGACGCGCTGTTGCAAGCGCTGGCCGGGCAGGGTGCCAACATCGCTGCGGACTTGGTGCCTTGAAGTGAAGCTGCTGCTGGACACCTGCACCTTCCTGTGGGCCGTACGTGGCGACGCCCGCCTGGGTGCCAGTGCCGCAGCGCTGTTCGTCGACCCGGCCAACGAGGTGTATTTGTCGGCGGTGTCGGCCTGGGAGATTGCCGTGAAGCACCAACTGGGAAAACTGCCACTGGCCGACGCACCGGCGCTGTACGTGCCGCGCGAGCGCAGCCGCCACGGCATCGAGCCGCTTGCGCTGTCTGAAGGCGCCACGCTCATGCTGGACAAGCTGCCGGCTGTGCATACCGACCCATTTGATCGCTTGCTGGTCTGCCAGGCCATTCACCATGGCATGACGCTGCTCACGCCCGACCCCGCGATTCAGCGCTACCCGGTGCCCGTGACATGGTGACGCCCGCCGCCACGCCTCGACTGTTCGCCCTGGTGCCCTGCGCCGGTGTCGGCGAGCGTGCCGGCACCTCGGGCCCGAAGCAGTACGAGACCTTGGTCGGGCAGTCGGTGGTGGCGCACACGCTGCGCGCCCTGTTGTCGGTGCCGCGCCTGGAGGCCACATTGGTCGTGGTGGCACCCAGCGACACCGAATTCGAGCGACATGCACCGGCCTTTGCAGGCCCGCGGGCCTGGGTGGCGCGCAGCGGTGGCCAGAGCCGGGCGCAAAGTGTCTTGAATGGCCTGGCCGCCTTGCGCGAACGCGGCGTGCACGATCACGACTGGGTGCTGGTGCACGACGCGGCGCGCTGCCTGCTGCGCCCGGCATGGGTGGACCGGCTCATCGACGCCTGCAGCGATGACAACGTGGGCGGCCTGCTGGCGCTTGCCTTGGCCGACACGCTGAAGCAATCGTCCGCTGGCCGCGTGGCCGCCACGCTGGACCGCCAGGCCAAATGGCTGGCGCAGACGCCGCAGATGTTCCGCCTGGGTCTGCTGCACCAGGCTTTGGCTGCGGGCACGGCGGGCCACGCCGACATCACCGACGAATCCAGCGCCATCGAAGCCCTGGGCCACGCGCCGCTGCTCGTGTCCGGCGAGGCCGAGAACTTCAAGCTCACCTGGCCGGCGGACTTCTGCCTGGCACAACGCCTGTTGGAGACACGATGACGGACCTCATGCGACTGCGCATCGGCGAAGGCTGGGACACCCACCCGCTCGTCACCGGCCGCCCCCTGGTGCTGGGCGGTGTGACCATCCCGCACAGCCACGGCCTGCTGGGGCATTCGGACGCTGATGCGTTGCTGCACGCCATCACCGACGCGCTGCTGGGCGCGGCCGGGCTGGGCGACATCGGTCGGCACTTTCCCGACACCGATGCCGCGTTCATGGGCGCCGACTCACTGGCGCTGCTGGCCGAGGCGGCGCGCCGCGTGCGGGCCGCGGGATGCGAGATCGTCAACGTCGACAGCACCATCGTCGCGCAAGCCCCCAAGATGGCGCCGCACATCCCTGCCATGCGCGAACACATCGCTGCCGCGCTGGGTGTGGCCGCCGGCGCCGTCAACGTCAAGGCCAAGACCGCCGAGCACATGGGCCCGGTGGGCGAGGGCCGGGCCATCGAGGCGCGCGCGGTGTGCCTGCTGGTGGCGCCGCCGATGGCTTGAACGCGCGGGCGTGTCGGCCTGTCAGCCCGGTGCCCGCTTCAGCCGCAGGTGCGCCACCAGCCCACCGTCTGGCGCATTGGCCAGCTCCAGGCTGCCGCCCATGCGCTGCATGGCCTTCTCGACAATGGCCAACCCCAGGCCGGCACCCGTGGCTGCCGTGCGCGCCGCGTTGCCACGGAAGAACGGGGTGGTCAGCTGCGACAGCTTTTCGTCCGCCACGCCTGGGCCCTGGTCGCGCACGCTGATGATGGTCCACACGCCGGTGTTGGCGTAGCTGACGTTGACCTCGGCCACCCCGGTGTAGGTGCCGCGGCCGTAACGGCGGGCGTTCTCGAACAGGTTCTGGAAGACCCGGCCGAGCTCGGTCTCGTCGGCCATCACGGCCAGGTCAATGGCCACGCGCGCCGTGATTCGTATCTGCGAGGTGTCGCGGAACATCGCCGTCTCGCGGTCGATAAGCTGCGACACATGCACGGGCCGCGTTTGTGTGGTGCCCGGGCGGGCGTAGTCCATGAACTTGTCGATGATGCCGTCGAGTTGGTCGATGTCCATGGCCATGTTGCGCTTGGCCTCGTCCTCGTGAACGCTCATCTCGGTTTCCAGCCGCAGGCGCGCCAGCGGCGTGCGCAGGTCGTGGCTGATGCCGGCCAGCATCACGGCGCGGTCTTCTTCCACACGGGCCAGTTCGCGGGCCATGCGGTTGAAGCCCTTGTTGACCTCGCGGATCTCGCTGGTCAAGGTGGTCTCGTCGAGCCGTGAGTCCAGGTCGCCACCGCGCACCCGGCTGGCCGCGAAGGACAACTGCCTGAGCGGCTGGTTGATCAGGCGCGCGACAAACACCGAGCCAGCCAGGGTGAAGAGCAGCGCGACGCCAGGCCACAGGGCCCAGCGCAAGCCCTGGCGCTTGCCGACCTGGGGCAACTCGGTGCGCAGCCAGTAGCGTTCGCGTTCTGCGGTAAACCCCACCCACAGGGCTGGGCTGCCGTTCACAGCCGTGGCCACCGGGGTGTCCGGGCCGAGCAATCGGCGCAGCGCCTCGGTGTACAGCGTCATGTAGCGATCGGGCTCGAAGCGGTCCAGTCGGTCACCGGTGTCGCGGGGCCTGATTTGCAACGCGGCTTGGGTTTCCAGGTTGCGCAGCAGGGCAGCACGCCCGCCGCTGCTGGCTTGCATGGAGGCCCGCACCAGCTGAATCAGGTCTGCCGTCTGCTGGGCGGCCTGCTGGGCCCGCGGTTCAACATCCAGCTGCTTCGCGGTCTGCGCCCAGGCGAGCACCGCGCCGATGAGCAAGAGGGCGAGCAGGGTGTAGGTACGCCAGAAAAGATTCAAAGTTTGGCAAACACGGTAAGGCGCGGGCGACGCGTCAGTTCACACCGTCTGGCACGAACACATAGCCCACGCCCCAGACGGTCTGGATGTAGCGCGGCTGCGCCGGGTCGGGCTCGAGCATCTTGCGCAGGCGGGAAATCTGCACGTCCAGGCTGCGGTCGAAGGGCTCAAATTCCCGCCCCCGCGCCAATTGCGCCAGTTTGTCGCGCGACAGCGGCTGGCGCGGGTGTCGCACCAGCGCCTTGAGCATGGAGAACTCGCCCGTGGTCAGCGCGATCTGTTCGCCGCCCTTGGACAGGCGCCGCAGCGAGAGGTCGAACTCGAAGGGGCCAAAGTTGACCAACTGCCCGTCTTTGGACGGCGCGCCCGGTGCTTCTGGCGTCGGGCGGCGGCGCAACACGGCATGGATGCGGGCCAGCAGCTCGCGCGGGTTGAAGGGTTTGGCCAGGTAGTCGTCAGCGCCGACCTCCAGCCCGACGATGCGGTCAACGTCCTCGACCTTGGCCGTGAGCATGATGATGGGCGTGCTGTCGCCGGCAGCGCGCAAACGGCGGCACACCGACAGGCCGTCCTCCCCCGGCATCATCAGGTCCAGCACGATCAGGTCCACCGTCTCGCGGGTCAGCACCCGGTTTAGCGCCTTGGCATCCTCGGCCAGCAGCACATCGAAACCTTCCTGCGTCAGGTAGCGGCGC
>JANOLY010000337.1:0-2130 GCA_031420055.1 Burkholderiales bacterium
GATTCCTGCAGAAGATGCTGATCGACGCGATCAACGCGCGCGCTTCCGACCTGCATTTCGAGCCCTACGAATACCACTACCGGGTGCGCTTTCGCATCGACGGCGAGTTGCGCGAGATCACCCAGCCGCCGATCGCCATCAAGGACAAGCTGTCGTCGCGCATCAAGGTCATCTCGCGTCTGGACATCGCCGAGAAACGGGTGCCGCAGGACGGGCGCATGAAGCTCAAGTTCGGCAACAAGGCGATCGATTTCCGGGTCAGCACGCTGCCCACCCTCTTCGGCGAAAAGATCGTGATCCGGATCCTCGACCCCTCGAGTGCGAAGGTGGGTATCGCGGCGCTGGGCTACGAGAAGATCGAGAAAGAGCGGCTGCTGCGCATCATCCAGCGGCCGTACGGCATGGTGCTCGTGACCGGCCCCACCGGCAGCGGCAAGACGGTGTCGCTGTACACCTGCCTGAACATCCTGAACCAGCCCGGCGTCAACATCTCGACCGTCGAAGACCCGGCCGAGATCAACCTGCCCGGCGTCAACCAGGTCAATGTGAACGACAAGGCCGGCCTCACCTTTGCGGCGGCCCTGAAATCCTTCCTGCGCCAGGATCCGGACATCATCATGGTGGGTGAGATCCGCGACCTGGAAACGGCCGACATCGCGATCAAGGCGGCCCAGACCGGCCACATGGTGATGTCCACGCTGCACACCAACGACGCGCCGGCCACGCTGACACGCTTGTTCAACATGGGCGTCGCGCCGTTCAACATCGCCGCCAGCGTCTTGCTCATCACCGCGCAGCGCCTGTGCCGCAAGCTGTGCGAGAACTGCAAGACGCAAGCCGACTATCCGCGCGAAGCCATGCGCCGTGCAGGCTTCAAGGACACCGACCTCGACGGCACCTGGAAGCCCTACCGCGCGGTCGGTTGCTCGTCCTGCAACAACGGCTACAAAGGCCGGGTCGGCATCTACCAGGTCATGCCCATCACCGACGAGATGCAGCGCCTCATCCTGGCCGAAGGCTCGGCGATGGAGATCGCCGCGCAGGCCCAGCGTGAAGATGTTCGCGACTTGAGGCAGTCCGGCCTCATCAAGGTGCGCTCCGGGGTGACGACACTTGAAGAGATCATCTCGGTGACCAACGAATAGACGCCGGATCCCGCACAACTGAACGGAACGGAGCCTCGGCTCCGAAGTGAACATGGCGACTGCAACGGCCGCGAAAAATCTCAAGGAAATCGTCTTCGAGTGGGAAGGCAAGGACAAGAACGGCAAGGTCGTGCGCGGCGAGATGCGGGCCGGCGGCGAGGCCGTGGTGGGTGCCAGCCTGCGCCGTCAAGGCGTGCTGATCACGCGGGTGCGCAAGCGCCGCACCAGCGGTGGCCGCTCGATCAAGCAGAAGGACATCGCGATCTTCACGCGCCAGCTGGCGACGATGATGAAGGCCGGCGTGCCCTTGCTGCAGTCCTTCGACATCGTCGCCCGCGGCAGCACGAACCCGCGCATGACCAAGCTGCTGACTGACATCCGCACCGACGTCGAAACCGGCACCAGCCTGTCGTCGGCCTTTCGCAAGCACCCGCTGCACTTCGACGCGCTGTACTGCAACCTGGTGGAAGCAGGCGAAGCGGGCGGCATCCTGGAAGCGCTGCTTGACCGGCTGGCCATCTACCAGGAAAAAACGCTCGCCATCAAGTCGAAGATCAAGTCGGCGCTGATGTACCCGATTGCAGTGATCGTGGTCGCGTTTGTCGTGTTGACCGTGATCATGATCTTCGTCATCCCGGCCTTCGAGGATGTGTTCAAGTCCTTCGGCGGCGAGTTGCCCGCGCCCACGCAGGCCGTGATCTGGCTGTCGAAGTTCTTCGTCCAGTGGTGGTGGGCGATCTTCGGGCTGCTCGGCGGCGGCATGTACTTCTTCCTCGAAAGCTGGAAGCGCTCCGAGAAGATGCAGATCGCGATGGACCGCCTGCTGTTGCGCATCCCGGTGTTCGGCGACCTCATCAACAAGTCGGTCATCGCGCGCTGGTCGCGCACGCTGTCGAACATGTTCGCGGCCGGCGTGCCGCTGGTTGAAGCGCTCGATTCCGTGGGTGGAGCATCGGGCAACGCGGTCTACCGCATCGCCACCGAG
>JANOLY010000338.1:0-3509 GCA_031420055.1 Burkholderiales bacterium
CGACCTGCCGGGCTGGAATCCGCGCCGATGTTGCCAGTCAGGCCGAGAAGGACGAGCCGCAGCCGCAGGTAGTGGTGGCATTCGGATTCTTGATCACGAACTGCGCGCCTTGCAGGTCTTCCTTGTAGTCGATCTCGGCCCCGCCCAGATACTGCAGGCTCATGGCGTCGATCAACAAAGTGACCCCGTTCTTGCTCATCTGCGTGTCGTCTTCGTTGACGACTTCGTCGAAGGTGAACCCGTACTGGAAACCAGAGCAACCCCCGCCTTGTACAAAGACGCGCAGCTTCAATTCGGGGTTGCCTTCTTCGGCCACCAAGTCAGCCACCTTGGCCGCAGCGCTGTCGGTGAAAACCAGCGGCGGTGGCATGTCGTCGACGGCGGGAGAAACAGCTTCGGCAACAGCATTCATGGTGAGATCTCCGAGAAATAGAAGAGCATAGCGCGAACCCAAAGGCCACAACGCCAACACGCGACACCATATCCGCAACCCAACAAACGCCGCGGACCCGGCTTTGCCGGGCCGCTGGCGTTGCCCCCTTGAGGGGGAACGCCGTCAGGCGCTCCGGGGGTGGACCAATTACCGCTTGCTGAACTGCTTGCGACGACGCGCGCCGTGCAGGCCGACCTTCTTGCGCTCGACTTCACGCGCGTCGCGCGTGACGAAGCCGGCGCGGCTGAGGTCGGGCTTGAGTGCAGCGTCGTAGTCGATCAGCGCACGCGTGATGCCGTGGCGCACCGCACCGGCCTGGCCGGATTCGCCGCCACCGTGCACGTTGATCTTGATATCGAAGGCGCCGTCATTGGCCGTCAGCAGCAGGGGCTGCTTGACGATCATGATTGACGTCTGACGGCCGAAGTACGCATCAATGGCCTTGCCATTGATGACGATCTGGCCGCTGCCCTTTTTCATAAACACCCGAGCGACGCTGGATTTGCGCCGGCCGGTGCCGTAGTTCCAATTTCCGATCATCGTGGCGTCCTCAGATCTCGAGCGGCTTGGGCTGTTGGGCGGTGTGCGGGTGGGTGTCACCGGCATAGACCTTCAGCTTCTTGATCATCGCGTAACCGAGCGGGCCCTTGGGCAGCATGCCCTTGACGGCTTTTTCGATGGCGCGACCGGGGTGCTTGGCCTGCATGTCCTTGAAGGACGTGGCGTGGATGCCGCCCGGGTAACCGGAATGCCGGTAGTAGATCTTGTCCGTGGCCTTGGCCCCGGTGACGCGGATCTTGCCCGCGTTGACGATGACGATGAAGTCACCGGTATCGACGTGTGGCGTGTAAATGGCCTTGTGCTTGCCGCGCAAACGGAGTGCCACTTCGCTGGCAACACGTCCGAGCACCTTGTCGGTGGCGTCAATCACAAACCACTCGTGCGTCACCTCGGCCGGCTTGGCGCTGAAGGTCTTCATGAGGGTCTTTCAAGTTGCGCGGGCCGGGATGGCACCACGCGTACATAGGCATCGAACAGCCCGCCGGACCCTTGGCGCCTGCCCTTCGGCGCCGCTCGTGACGGGCGGCCTCTCAGGGTGGGCTCGAAGGGGCTCGCTTGCACCGCCTGTTGGAGACGCCGCGCGCTGCCCGGGGAACTCTTTCCCAGCCATTTTTGGGAAAGCCCGCGAGTATATACCGCCCCGAGCAGGCACAGTGCGGAGCCAGCCGGCGTCGCCAGTCGCCCTCCAGTCGAGGGGTGGTCACTGTTGGCCAGCCCGCTAACATCCTCTCGTCCCTCTCGCCCCCTCGCGCCCTCGCCCCGTTACGCGCTCCCGGCCGCCCAGCGGCATCCCGTGGCCTCGACCCCCCATGCAAGAGTTTCTTCCTTGGATCCTGGCATCGCTGTCGCTGGCCCTGCTGCTTGGCGCCGCAGTGTTGTGGATGTTGCATGGCAGGAAACCAAGGCATCGGCCCCTGCCGACCGAGTGGACGCTGACGCCGCGTCCCGTTTTCAGCACCGACGAGCGCCGCGTCTACCGCCAGCTGCGCGAGGCGTTGCCGCACCACGTCCTGCTGTCCAAGTTGCCGCTGGTTCGCTTCTGCCAGCCGGTTGACCCGAACGAGGTGCGCTACTGGTATGAGTTGCTCGGCTCCATCAACGTCACCTTCGCCATCTGCAGCGCCAACGGCCGCGTGCTCGCAGCCATCGACCTGGACAACGAGCGCGCTCACTCACGCCGAAGCATGCAGATCAAGCAGTCCGTGCTTGCCGCCTGCCGCGTGCGCTACCTGCGCTGCCAGGTCGACCAGTTGCCATCCATACCCGAGCTTCAGTTGCTGGTGCCGCAAAGCAGCGCCGGATCGCGCGGGCCGCAGCCCGCCCCCGCCCAGCCGCGTGCCGCGGCCGTGATGAGTCCGGCGTTGGCGCCCAAGCGGCGCGAACGCGCCACGCTGTGGCAGGACTCGGGTTTCCTTCAGGATTCGTTCTTCGGCGCCGATGCCACCAGCGATCTCGGCGCCAACAGCAGTTTTGGCAGCCCGCGCTCCGGTGTCACGGTCCGCGAGTCGCCGGGCGTGCCCGAAGACACGGGTGGCGTGCTCAACGACACGCCAGGCACGTCAATGCGGCATTGACGTGAGCCCCGCCCAAACACCGCCTGGCTGCCGCCCAGACCAGGCGGGCATGAGCTTCAGCGAACTCACGCCGGCACAGGTCCTGGATGCGCTCGATGCCGTGGGCCTGCATGGCGACGGCCGCATCCTGCAGCTCAACTCCTACGAGAACCGGGTCTTCCAGGTCTTCCTGGAAGACGGTCAGGCCGTGGTGGCCAAGTTCTACCGCCCCGGGCGCTGGAGCGATGCGCAGATCGTCGAGGAACACAGCTTCAGTGCCGAACTGGCTGCCGCTGAAGTGCCTGTGGTGGCACCGCTGGTGCTGCAGGCCGCGGCCGGCGCTTCGCGGCTTCGCCTGCACGGCCTGCCACCCACGCTGGCCCGCCTGGACACGTCCCTGGGCAGCCACCGATTCGCCGTGGCACCGCGCTGCACCGGCCGTGAACCCGAGCTGGACCACCCCGGCGTGCTGCAGCAGATCGGCCGCTTCATCGGCCGGCTGCATGCCGTGGGCCGGCGACAGCCGTTCCAGCACCGCCATGTCATGAACCCCGCGGCCGACGGCGCCCGGGCGCTGGCCCTGCTCTGCGACGGCGCCTTCGTTCCTGCGCCGGAACTGCCGGCCTGGAAGCAGGCCTGCGAACTGGCCCTGGCCGCCGTGGTGTGTGCCTTCGAAGCCGCAGCGCCGCTGACCACGCTGCGCCTGCATGGCGACTGCCACATCGGCAACGTGCTGTGGCGCGAGGGCAGCGTGCACGTGGTCGACCTGGACGACGCCATGCAGGGCCCGGCCGTGCAGGACCTGTGGATGCTGGTCTCGGGCGACCACACGACGATGGCCCAGCAGCTGAACCAGCTGCTCGACGGCTACGAGCAGTTCTGCGATTTCGACGACCGCGAGCGGGCCTTGATCGAGCCGCTGCGCACCCTGCGCATGGTGCGCCACAGCGCCTGGCTGGCCG
>JANOLY010000339.1:0-1738 GCA_031420055.1 Burkholderiales bacterium
CGCCGGCGGCCAGCGCCGCGTCAGCACTGAGCCAACGCGTGGCACAGGTGCTGAAAGACGCCGCCGCCCAAGCCAACTTCAACGGCGCGGTGGTGTTGATGCGTGACGGCGTGGTGGTCTTCGAAGGCGCGGTGGGCCTGGCGCAGCGCAAGCCCGACCGGCCCTATACGCCCGATACGCCCAGCGACGGCGGTTCGCTGGCCAAGACACTCACCGCCACGCTGCTCTGGGAGTTGGTGAGCGAGGGCCGCCTGAGCTGGGACGACCCCGTGCAGCGCCACGTACCCGAGTACCCCTTTGCCCAGCACACCGTACGCGACATCGTGACGCACCGCGCCGGCCTGCCCGACTACGACACCTTCGAGCGCGACTTCGCCCCCGGCCAGGTGCGCGACACCATCGACCTGCTGCGTGTGCTGACCAAGCGCAAGTTCGAGCCGCGCCGGCCGCCAGGCGTGACGGTCGAGTACGACAACCTGGGTTTTGACACCGCCGCATTGCTCATCGAGAGGCTCACGGGCCGGCGCGTCGCGCTGGATTGGCGCGAGCGCTATTGGCAGAAGCTGGACATGGCCAGCACCTACGCCCGCCCAGGCCGCTTTGCCGACTGGCCGGGGCCACGCACGGTGGGCTACCAGCGCAAGGGCGGCGCCTGGGTGCCTAACGACGCCTTTGAGGGTGAAGCCTTCATCGGTGCGTCGAACGTGCACGGCAGCGCGCGCGACTGGGCGCGCTGGGGCGACGCCTTCGCACGTGAACGTGTCATGCCCACGGCGCGGCTGCAAGCGGGCCTGGCCCAGCCCATGTTCAACAGCGGCATGGACAAGGTGCTCAATGTTCTGAGCTGGTATTGCGACAAAGGCCAGCAGCGCTGCCATTACAGCGGCGCCTACAACGGCTTTTTCTTGCAGGTCTATTGGGACCGCGGCGCTCGCGAGGTGGTGGCCTTCGTCAGCAACAGCAGCTTGTCACCCTGGCACGGCCTGCGCTTCACACGCGCGCTGATGGACGCGCTGGCGGGCCGGCCTGCCGTGCCCGACACGGCGCCCAAGCCCGCAGCCATCGCCAAAAAAGAGCTGCCGGCCTGGGCAGGCAACTACGTGTCACCAAGCCTGGGTACTTTGAGTGTCAGCACGCAAGACGGCCGCGCCTTCCTGCGCGTGGGCCAGGGCGAGCTGGCCTCGGTGTTTCAGGTTGCGCGCGACCAGTTTTACGTGCCCACGCTGGACCTGAGTCTGTTTTTCTCGGGCAGCCCCGCCGCTGGCACGCTGCACGTCCGTTCCATCTTTCACACCACCGACGCCAAGCGCATGGGCGCCACCGCCGGCAAGACCTGATCTGGAGAAACGCAAATGACAGGCGCTGAATTCGGCAGTTTCATCCTCGGCTTGATCGTGGTGGCGATCGTCGTCGCCATTGCCATCTGGCTCTTGCACTGGCTCTACCTGCGTAGCAGCAAAGAGCGCGCTTTTGTACGCACCGGCCTGGGCGGCCAGAAGGTGGTGCTCGACGGCGGCGCGTTTGTGCTGCCCATCGTGCACGAGGTCATTCCCGTGAACATGAACACCCTGCGTTTGGAAGTTAGCCGTGGCCGCGACAAAGCGCTGATCACCAAAGACCGCATGCGCGTGGACGTCATCGCCGAGTTCTACGTGCGTGTGGCCGCCAACCCTGAGTCGGTGGCCGCCGCCGCGCAAACCCTGGGCCTGCGCACGATGGCGCCGGACGAACTGAAGGA
>JANOLY010000340.1:0-2370 GCA_031420055.1 Burkholderiales bacterium
CCCCGGCTGGCCCTGTTGATGACCACCCCACCGCTGCTGTGGGCCGGCAACGCTGTGCTCGGCCGCTTGTTGGTGGACCAGGTGCCGCCGCTGACCTTGAACTGGCTGCGCTGGTTGCTGACCGTGCTGATCCTGCTACCCTTCACCTGGCGCGCGCTGCGGCCGTGGTCGCGCATCAGCGATCGCTGGCCTTACCTGCTGGCGGTGGGGCTGCTGGGCGTGGGCCTGTTCAATTCATTGCAGTACCTGGCGCTGGTCACGTCCAGCCCCATCAACGTCACGCTGGTGGCGGCCAGCATGCCGGTGTGGATGCTGGCCGTGGGGTCCTTGTTCTTTTGCGAACGCGCCACGCGCCGTATTCTGGCGGGCGCTGCACTGGGGCTGCTGGGCGTGGTCATCGTCATCGGGCGTGGCGCGTGGCAGAACCTGGTGCAGGTGCGCTTTGTTCCCGGCGACGGCTTCATCTTGCTGGCCGTCATCGGCTGGGCCTTGTACAGCTGGTTGCTGGCGCGCCCACCCGCGCACATGCGTGGCGCGGCCCGGCCCGACTGGGACTGGGCCGGCATCTTGCTCATCCAGGCGCTGTTCGGCGTGGCCACCGCCACGCTGTTCAGCGGTGCCGAGCAGTGGATGGGCGCAGCACCCATACGCTGGAGCCCGTTGGTGTTTGCGGCGCTGCTGTACGTGTCGCTGGGCGCGTCCATCGTGGCCTACCGCTGCTGGGGCCTGGGCGTCGCCCAAGGCGGGCCCACGCTGGCGGCCTTCTTCAACAACCTCACGCCGCTGATTGCTGCCGTGTTGTCGGCCGCCCTGCTGGGGGAGCTGCCGCAGCCCTACCACGCACTGGGCTTTGTGTTCATCGTCGGCGGCATCGCCATCAGCCTGGCGCCGCGGCGCGGCGATCGGGCAACCTAGCGCCCCTACCCTGGAGCCCCCATGTTCAGACAAACCTACCTCGACCACGCGCAAATCGCCAGCCAACTCAGCACCTGGGCGCAGCAGCACCCGGGCCTGGTGACCCTGGGCTCGCTGGGCACCAGCGCCGCCGGGCGCGACATCCCCGTCCTCACCATAGGCCGCAACCCCGCTGACAAGCGCCCGGCAGTGTGGATAGACGGCAACATGCACGCCAGCGAGGTCTGCGGCTCCAGCGTGGCGCTGGCCATCGCCGAGGACATCCTGGCCATCCACCACGGCGCCGACGCGGCCGGCGGCAAGCCGCTGCCAGCGCACATGGCGCAAACCATCCGCGACACGCTGTTTTATGTGGTGCCGCGCATCTCGCCCGACGGCGCTGAAGAAGTGCTCAAGCGCGGCCGCTACGTGCGGTCCAGCCCGGTAGACGACCGCATCAACCGCGGCCACGCGCGCTGGGTGGCCAGCGACATCAATGGCGACGGCCAGATCGGCTTCATGCGCCAACAAGGCCCCGAGGGCGAGCTGATCGAGCTGCGCGGCGACGACGGCCAGCCCCTGGTGCCGCCGGTGATGGTGGCGCGCCAGCCCGAGGACAGCGGGCCCTACTTCAAGCTCTACCCCGAAGGCCACATCGCCAACTTCGACGGCCGCAGCATCCCCGACCCCTACTTCCTGGCCGACAACCTCTACGACTTCAACCGCAACTTCCCGTATTCGTGGGCGCCCGAGCCACAGCAGGCCGGCGCCGGCCACTACCCCGGCAGCGCGCCAGAAACCCGCGCCGTGATGGACTTTGCCACCGCCCACCCCAACATCATGGTCTGGCTGAACCTGCACACCTTTGGCGGCGTGCTGATCCGCCCGCTGGGTGACAAGGCCGACAGCAAGATGAACCCGGGCGACCTGGGCATCTTCGAACAGGTCGAAGCCTGGATGACCGAGCACACCGGTTACCCCACGGTCAGCGGCTTCCACGAATTTCTGTACGAACCCGACAAGCCGCTGCACGGCGACCTCACCGATTACGCCTACCACCAGCGCGGCGCGCTGGCCTATGCGGTCGAGTTGTGGGACCTGTTCAAGCAACTCGGCATCGAACGCAAGAAGCCCTTCGTCGACCACTACTCCAAGTTCTCGCGCAAGGACATGCAGGCGCTGGCCGCCTTCGACAAACAGCACAACGCCGGGCGCATCTTTGGCACCTGGACAAAGGTGCAGCACGCCCAGCTGGGCGAGGTCGAGCTGAACGGCCTGGACCCCCGGGTGGGCATCTGGAACCCACCCTACGAACGCCTGCCCGACACCTGCGCCAGCCAGAGTGCCGCCTTCCTGCGCGTGGCCGCACTGGTGCCGCGCATCCAGCTCAGCGTCGTGAGCCAGACCAAGACCGGCGGCCACACCCGCATCGAACTGCGCGTGGCCAACCAGGGTTACCTGGCCAGCTACGGCCTG
>JANOLY010000341.1:0-4906 GCA_031420055.1 Burkholderiales bacterium
GTCTTCGGTGTAGGCCAGCACGCCCTTCATGGGGCCGTCGGCCGCGGCCTTCATGGCCGCGCAAATCTCTGCAAAGCTGGCCGGGTTGACAAGCTCGGCGGTGAGGTCGACCACAGAGACATCACTGGTGGGCACGCGAAAGGCCATGCCGGTGAGCTTCTTGTTCAGCTCGGGGATGACCACGCCCACCGCCTTGGCAGCACCGGTGCTGCTGGGGATGATGTTTTCCAGGATGCCGCGGCCACCGCGCCAGTCCTTGTTGCTCGGGCCGTCCACGGTTTTCTGCGTGGCCGTGGCGGCGTGCACCGTGGTCATCAAACCGCGCTTGATGCCGAAACTGTCGTGCAGCACCTTGGCCACCGGGGCCAGGCAGTTGGTGGTGCAGCTGGCGTTGCTGATGATGGCCTGGCCGGCGTAGGTCTTGTGGTTGACGCCGTAGACGAACATCGGCGTGTCGTCTTTGCTGGGCGCGCTCTGGATGACTTTCTTCGCACCCGCAGTCAAGTGCGGCTGGCAGCTTTCCTTGGTCAGGAACAGCCCCGTGGCCTCGACGATGACTTGGGCGCCGACATCGCCCCAAGCCAGCAGCGCCGGGTCCTTGTGCGCTGTCAGGCGGATGCGTTTGCCATTCACGATGAGCGTGTGGCCGTCAACGGCAATGTCGCCCTTGAAGCGGCCGTGCACGCTGTCGTACTTGAGCATGTAGGCCAGGTAGTCGGGCTCCAGCAAGTCGTTGATGCCGACGATCTCGATGTCGTCGCCGAAGTTCTGTACCGCGGCACGGAACACCATGCGCCCGATGCGGCCGAAGCCGTTGATGCCGACCTTGATGCTCATGAAACGATTCCTTCAGCGGGGTTTGATCCCGCTGAATTCTCCGGGGCTCGGCTCTGGCGCCGAGCCCGGCCGGCCTAGCGACGCTGGCGCGCGCGCAGCGCCAGGCCCGCGCCGCCCAGCAGCAGCAGCGCCGAGGCAGGTTCGGGCACGGCGGCGATCTGCAGGTCCATTTCGAACGGACCCCGCCGCAGCGGGGTCCGGCACAGCTCAGCGCTGCGGACGGCGGCGGCGGGCCAGGAAGGCCACCAGACCCAGTCCACCCAGCATCAGCGCGTAGGTCTCGGGCTCGGGAACCTGGGTCAGGATGTACATCTGGCCGCCCTCGACCAGTTCACCGGCGATGCCGTAGTGCGCCTGCATCACGCCCAGGAAATAGCGTTGGCCGTCGTTGCGGCCCAGCACGCTGGTGATCTCGATCACGCCTGAGCTCTCTTCGTCCTGGGTCAGGAAGTTGGGCGCGCCGGTGATGAAGCGGTTGCGGTCCGACTCGAAGATTTGTGTGCTGGTACCCGTGGTCGGGTTGTAGATCCAGGTCTTGGCGATGTAGCTGCTGTTGCCCGGGTCTTCCTGGATCAGGATTTCGCCGTTGGCGGCCACCACGATGTTGTCGAAAGAACGCGCCACCGCGCCGTCGGTGCCGGTCAGGCTGGTCGAGTCCTGCACCATGCTGACGCTGCCGTTGTCGTAATCAACCACGCCAGACGCTTCAGCAAAGGTGATCTTGTACAGGCGCGCCGTGTTGGCGACGTTGGCGTTGCCGGGGCCTGCGGCGAGCGTGGCGCCTGTGGTCACGAAGTAGAAGGTCCGCGCGTCGGCCCAATGGCCGTCTTCGGGGCGGGCGAACTCGGTGATGCTGGCGGCGCGCGAGGCGTTCTGCTGGGCCAGGCCGTTGACCGTGGTGTCCACAGCCACCGTCGAGAAGCTGCCGTTGATCGCGGCCCGCTCCAGGTTCGCGGAAGCACCGCCCTGGGCGTTTGCCGTGTTGACCTTGATGCCTTTGAGCGTGCCATTGTCCAGGCCGGCACGTTGCACGTCGTTGCCCGTGTACTGCTTGGTGCCGGTGTAGATGTAGACCTGGCCCGGCGTGCTGTCGTCCAGGCCGATAACCACGGTCTTGTCACCCGCGTAGGGGTTGGCAACGCTGTTCTCCCACGAGAACTTGCCCAGCTTGGGCAGTTCGTAGGACAGGCCCTTGTTGGCGCCGGTGGCCACAAAGCCATAGGCGCGGCCTTCATTGCCGGACTCTTCACCGTTCATGAAGATGCGGTTTTCGGTGCCGCGGCCGGTGATCGGGTTGTAGAAAGCAGTCAGGTCGGGCAGGTCAGCAGAACACAGGCGGCCGAAGGTGTTGGCCGCACCGACGGCCGGCGTCCACACGCCCGAGCCTGTGACCGACACCCGGTGCGAGGTGGCGAGATCGGCGCCATTGATGACGTGCAAGTCGCTCTTGCGGATGACCCACTCCGAGACAAAGCCGCCGCTGGCGCCATGGGCACGCACGACGCCGCCGCCGGCACCGATCTCGTGGTTCATCAGCACCGTGAAGGTGCCGTTCTTGTTGTCGTAGGCACCCAGGCCGTCGGGGATGCCGACCATGCGGTAGGGCGTGCCATCGGGCTTGTTGTTGACCGAATCACCGACGGTGATGAGCGATGTCACCGACCAGCCGGCGGCGGTGGGCACCACGTAGGGCGAAGCACTGCTGCTGGGCCCGGTGGTCTGGGCGAAGGCGCCCGTGCTGATGGCCGCGCCAATGAGGGCGGCGAGAACGTGTTTGCGCATGGGGGATCTCCTGATGTACGGGTGTGGGTATGGATTTGGTGATGCATACCCGGAGCGAGGCTGCTGCAGCCCACCCGGTACACATACCCGCAGGTTAGTAGAGATATTTGTCAGCGCTGTGACGAGGCGCGCCAACCCGTGCGCACCGACGCCCGCCGGCCCGCTGACAGCCGGGCGTGCTGAGCCGCCCTCGATGCTGGTCACGGCTTCTTCTCTTGCGGCACGAGGTCAAACCTGCCGCAGGGCACGAGCAGAACCACGCGGTCGCCGAATACCGCGTCCTGGGCCGGAGCGAGCAGCTTGATCTCTGGCGGGCCATCGGCATTTACAAACCGCATCTCCACCAGCACGCGGCCCTGGACGCCATTGCGCCTGGCTTCCATGGGGTAGTCAGGCTTGAAACCTTGGCTGTTGACGACACAGGCCAACTGGCGCTCTCGGGCAGCTCGATCGGGGTCGATCGCCTTGTAGCAATTCATCGCTCCAACACCTTGCGCACGACGTTGACGAGGTTGGCCGATGTGAGCTTGAAATACTTGAAGAGCACGGGTGCTGGCGCACTTTCGCCGTAGCTGTCGATGCCCACCACGGCCGCACAGCCGTACTTCCACCAGCCGTCAGTCACACCCGCTTCCACCGCCACACGCGGCAAGCCGGCGGGCAGCACGCTGGCCTTGAACTTGGCGCTTTGGCGGTCGAAGACGCTGGTGCTGGGCATGCTGACCACGCGCACGGCGATCTTCAACGCCGCCAGCTCGGCCTGCGCGTGCAGCGCCAGACTGACCTCGCTGCCGGTCGCGATGATCACGGCCTGGGCCCTCTTCTTCAGCCCCACCTCGGTGGGCTCGGCCAGCACATAGGCGCCCTTGCCGATGTCGTCCAGCGCCGCTTTGGGCAGGTAGGGCAAGTTCTGCCGGCTCAGCAGCAGCGCGCTGGGCCGCGTGCTGTTGCCCAGGGCCATGGTCCAGGCCACGGCCGTCTCGGCCGTGTCGGCGGGGCGCCAGACATCCAGGTTGGGAATCAAGCGCAGGCTGGCGGCGTGTTCCACGCTCTGGTGCGTGGGGCCGTCTTCGCCCAGGCCGATGCTGTCGTGCGTGAAGACGTGGATCACCCGGCGCTTCATCAGCGCGGCCATGCGAATGGCGTTGCGGCTGTAGTCGCTGAAGGTGAGGAAGGTGCCGCCGTAGGGGATGAAGCCGCCGTGCAGCGTGATGCCGTTCATGATGGCGGCCATGCCGAATTCGCGCACGCCGTAGTTGATGTGGCGCCCCGGCTTGCCGTCGTGAGTGACCTTGGGCACTCCGGCCTCGTCGAAGCGCAGCGCCGTGGCGCTGCTGGTGTTGGTGAGGTTGCTGCCCGTCAGGTCGGCGCTGCCGCCCAACATCTCGGGCAAGGCCTTGGTGAAGGCCTCCAGCGCGATCTGGCTGGCCTTGCGGCTGGCCACCGTCTCGGCCTTCGTGTGCGCGGCGACCACGGCGTCCACCGCGGTCTGCGCGAAACCCGCGGGCAGATCGCCCTTCATGCGGCGTTCGAACTCGGCCGCCAGCGCCGGGTGGGCACGGCGGTAAGCGTCCAGCGCCTTGAGCCAACGCGTCTGCTGGCGCGCGCCGGCCGGCCGGGCGTCCCAGGCGGCATAGGCTTTCTCGGGCACCACGAAGGGCTCGTGCGGCCAGCCCAGCGCCGCGCGCGTGAGCGCAATCTCGTCAGCACCCAGCGCCTCGCCATGCGCCTTGGCCGTGCCGCCGCGGTTGGGCGAGCCCTTGCCGATGGTGGTCTTGCAGATGATGAGCGTGGGCTGCGTGGCCGATTCACGCGCCTGGGCCAGAGCCGCATCAACGGCAGCTACATCATGGCCGTCGAGCGGGCCCAAGACGTTCCAGCCGCAGGCCGCAAAGCGCTGGCCGGCGTTGTCGATGTACCAGGGCTGCACCTGGCCGTCGATGCTGATGCCGTTGTCGTCGTACAGCGCCACCAGCTTGTTCAGCTTCCAGGCACCGGCCAGGGCCACGGCTTCGTGGCTGATGCCTTCCATCAAGCAGCCGTCGCCCATGAAGACATAGGTGCGGTGGTCCACCAGGGCGTGACCGGGGCGGTTGAACTCTGCCGCCAGCAGCTTTTCGGACAGCGCCATGCCCACGGCGTTGGCCAGGCCCTGGCCCAGCGGGCCGGTGGTGGTTTCCACGCCGGGGGTCACGTCTACCTCCGGGTGGCCGGGTGTCTTGCTGTGCAGCTGGCGGAAGTTGCGCAGCTCGCTCATCGCCAGGTCGTAGCCGGTCAGGTGCAGCAG
>JANOLY010000342.1:0-1776 GCA_031420055.1 Burkholderiales bacterium
GTCAAAAGGCTGCACCTGGCCGCGTGCCACCAGCCAGAATTCGTCGCACACCTCGCGCAACAAGGCGCGGTCGTGGCTGACCAGCATCACCGTGCCTTCGAACTCGTTCAGCGCAATCGACAGCGCCTCGCGCGTGGTCAGGTCGAGGTGGTTGGTGGGTTCGTCCAGCAGCAACAGGTTGGGCCGCTGCCAGACCAGCATGGCCAGCACCAGGCGTGCTTTTTCGCCGCCTGAGAGCGAGCCCACGGGTTGCGTCACCATGGCACCCGTGAAGCGGAAGGTGCCGAGATAGTCGCGCAGTTCCTGCTCGCGCCCGGCGGGGCCCACATCGCGCGCCAGGCGCACCATGTGCATCAGCGGGCCGTCGTCCATCGACAGCACGTCCAGTTCTTGCTGCGCGAAGTAGCCGATCGTCAAGCCCTTGCCTTCAGTCATCACGCCACCCAGCGGGGGCAGCGCCTTGGCGATGGTCTTGACCAGGGTCGACTTGCCCTGGCCGTTGGCGCCCAGGATGCCGATGCGCTGGCCGGCCAGCACCGAGCGGCTGATGTTGCCGACGATTTCGACCTCGCGCGCAGCCCCGGCGCCGGGCCGCCCCAAGCCGGGGCTGGCCCCCGCGGGGGGCGTGTCGCCGTACCCGGCGACCGGGGGCACCATGTACCCGCAGCGCAATTGGTCGAAGCTGAGCATGGGGTTGGGCAGGCTCAGCGGCTCGCGAAATTCGAAGTTGAAGTCGCTGGCCATCAGCACCGGGGCCAGCTTTTCCATGCGGGCCAGGGCCTTGACGCGGCTTTGCGCCTGCTTGGCCTTGCTGGCCTTGGCCTTGAAGCGGTCGATGAACTTTTGCAGGTGGTTGATGCGGTCTTGCTGCTTGGAAAACGCCGCGCTGGCCTGGCTCAGGCGTTCGGCGCGCATCTCTTCAAAGGCGCTGTAGTTGCCGGTGTAGCGGGTCAGTGTGGACTCGTCCAGGTGCACGGTGACGCGGGTGATGGCGTCGAGGAATTCGCGGTCGTGGCTGATGACGATCATCAAGCCCTCGAAGCGCTTCAACCAGGCTTCCAGCCACACCAGCGCGTCCAGGTCCAGGTGGTTGGTGGGTTCGTCCAGCAGCAGCAGGTCGGCCGGGCACATCAGCGCGCGGGCCAGTTGCAGCCGCATGCGCCAGCCGCCTGAAAAGCTGTTGACGGGGGCGTCGACCTGCTCGCCCTTGAAGCCCAGGCCCAGCAGTAGCGCCTGGGCGCGGGCCCGCGCGTCGAACGAGCCGGCTTCGTCCAGCAGCAGGTGTGCGTCGGCCATGGCGTGGCCGTCGCCCGAGGCTTCGGCGGCATCCAGCGCGCGCTGCGCAGCCATCAAGGGCTGGTCGCCCTGCAACACGAAGTCGGTGGCGCCGTCGCTGGTTTCGGGCATGTCCTGCGCCACCTCGCCAACGCGCCAGCGCGGCGGGATTTCGACGTCGCCGGCGTCGGCCTGCAGCCGGTGCGTGAGCAGCGAGAACAAGCTGGACTTGCCCGCGCCGTTGCGACCGATGAGGCCAACCTTTTCGCCCGGTTGCAGCGTGACGCTGGCGTCCTTCAAGACGACCTTGACGCCGCGGCGCAGGGTGATGTTTCTGATAGTGATCAAACGAGCGATTCCCGAGTAATGAGCAGCACCTGGTCGTCGCCAGCGCTGGTGGGCAGCCAAACGGCAGATAGGCGGCGGAAGGCCGCTTCGAAGTGAGCACGTTCATGGCCGATTTCCAGCACCAGCACGCCCCCAGGGTTGAGCGCGCCGCAG
>JANOLY010000343.1:0-5205 GCA_031420055.1 Burkholderiales bacterium
CATCATCGACGAGCTGCAGCCCCGGCCCGAGGACTACCTCATCCCCAAGCACCGCTGGAGCGCCTTCCATGGCACCTACCTCGATCTCGCCCTGCGCACCCGGCGCATCGATACCGTGGTGCTGTGCGGCGGCAGCACCGATGTCGGTGTCGCCGCCACCGCCTTTGCAGCGCGTGACCTCGACTACCAGCTCGTCATCGCCAGCGACGCCTGCAGCTCACCCGAAGGCGACAACCACACGCAGTTCATGACGCGCATCTTTCCTCGCATGTCGCGTGTGCGCACGGTGTCGCAAGTGGTGGGAATGCTGCGCAGTGGTGCGGGTTGAACTCAGCCGGCTTGCGCCGCCTCGGCCAGCACCTTGGCTGCCCACTGGTTCAGGCTGGTGCCGGCCGCCTGTGCGCAAACCAGGGCCGCGCCGTGGACCTCGGGTGGCACGCGAAGCATCAGTTTTCCGCTGGCGGCCTGCTGCGGGGCTTTGCCGATCTTCGCGCAGGTTTCCGGATGGTCGTCGACCGCTTCCTTGAATGCGGCACGCAACTCCGCGACGCTTTCGGCGTGGAAGCTCACCACATCGGTGATGCCGACCAAGCGGCCGACCAGGACGTTGTCGCGGGCATCGAACTCGACGCGGGCAGTCTGGCCCTCGTAGGTCATCGTGCTGCTCATGGTTTGACTCCGGTCATGGCCAGGAACGCCCTGGCGTCTTCGACTTGGTACGGCTTGGCTTCCTTGGCCGGGTGTGGGCGGCGGAAGCTGGCCACATGGCACGTGCCAGCGCCGACCTGAGCCGCCGCCCGCGGCTTACTCGGGCACTTGCAGCGTATTGCCGCTGATGGTGATGGCGTTGCCTGCCGCAGGCGAGGCCACGATGGCCGGCAGGTTGGCCGCCGTGATGGCCGGCGCCGCACCCGGGCTGCCGCCGCGCGGTGTGGCGCGCACCACCTGTGACGCCGGCAAGGCCGTGCCGTTCTTCAGGTTGGCCCACATCGCGTCCATGGCGCGGATGTAGTACAGGTGCAGCGGCACATAGCGGTTGTCAAAACCCGCAAAGGGCAGGAACGAGTCGAAGTGCTGGCCGTTGGCCACTTCCACATAGCGCAGCCGGCTGCCCGCACCTTCGACCTGGCTGTTGCGCAGCACGTAGGGGCGTGAGGTGAAGTTCACCGGGATCAGCGTGTCGCTGCGCCCGTGCACCACGATGGTCGGTTTGCCGCCCAGGTTGGCGGTGCGATAGACCTCGGCCACGCCGGCCTTGAGCCTCGTCGCGTTGGCGCTGGTGCCTGTCCACAACTGGCGCAGGCAGTTGGCGCCATCGAATGCGAAGTCGGCCTGGGCCGTGGACGGGCTGACCGAGGCGGCCTGGCTCTTGGCGCCACCGAGGCTGTCGTTGTAGAGGACCTGGATCACGCCGGAGGGCGGCACACCGTTGCCGGTGCCGAAGAGGCCGGCGATCTCGGCTGCTGCGATGGCCCGGGGCGACGCGGTCGCATCCACCGCGCCGAAGCTGAAGCCGCACAGGTTGTCGCTGACACGGAATCGGCCGTAGGTGTTGGCGTAGGTGACGGCGATGGCCGGCGTGGCGAACTGCCACATCGACGCATGCAGCAACGCCGCCTCGGGCTCGTAGCCGAAGGCCTGCAGGCGGGCCAGCGCGTCGTCGGCCCGGGCCTGCGTGGTGGCACCGGTGACGAGACCCGCGGTGGCCAGCGCCGCACAGCGGTTGCCACCACCAAACGCATTGCCGCCGGCAAACGCAAACGGCCCGCCGGCCGCAGCCGTGGCCAGCGCGGCGCAGGGCTGCAGCAGGTTGGCGTAGCTGAAGTAGTCAAAGAGCGGCCGGCTGCCCGCGGTGTAGGCCGGCCGCGTGCCGCGCTGGATGGTCAAGTTGCCGCCGGGGGCGATCTGGATGTTGGGCTCGCTCACCGCCACGCCGTCGATCAGCCCGGCAGTGTCTTGTTCTGCCGCCGCCAGCGCGGCGCCGGCGCCGTTGCTCACGCTGCTGGCAATCACCAGCGTGTTGGCTGGCTTGATGAGCTTGGTGCGCCGGCCGTCGGGCAGCCCGTCGCCAAAGCGATCGTTCAGCACCCAGAAGGCAAATTCGATGGCCTGCAACGTGTGCAGGCCCCAGTCCTTTTCGGGGTTCTGTTCGCTGTGCGCGTGCTTGACGGCAAAACGCCCCGGCGTGGCGGTGTTGAAGGCGGTGCGCTCGGCCGCCGTCAAACGCGCCGTGAAGTTGGACGCCGCGCCCAGCGTGGCCGCGTCACCGCGCCGGCCGTCGATGCCAACCGCGGTGTTGGCTTGCAGGTCGTGCACGCCGGTGCCGGTGCCTTTGTCGGTGTAGGCCACGGCGCAGCCGCGCTTCAGGCCCCATTCACCCGCCGAACCGATGGCGCCGTACACGCCGCGCGAGCCCGACGAGGTGGCGCTGACGATGCAGGGGTTCTTCGCGTCGAAATTGTTCGGCACCTGGACCATCATGGTCACGTTCTGGCGGCCCGTGCCGTCGTCGGCGTAGGCGATGGTCTCCGTGCCGCCGATGCGGCCCTCGCCCGTGCCGGCCACGCCATTCACGTCGACGTTGGGCCCGTACAGCGTGCCGTAGCCGCCGCCGGCCGTGATGTCCAGGATGGCGCGGTAGTTGGTGTGGATGGCCAACTTGCGCAACTCGGCCGCGGAGGGCGTGGCCGACAGCGCGGGTGCGGCGCCAGCCAGGCCGGTGCGGCCCAGGCCGCCGGTGAGCAAGTCGTCGGTCGTGCCGTCGTACAGGATGGTGGTCACCGTGCCGGCAAAGGCCGGCTTGATGTTGACTTCGTAGTCGGCACCGCCCAGCGTGACGGTGGTGTCACCGCCACAGCTGGCGGCCAGCACGGCGACGGTCAGGGCAGAAGCTGCCAGCGCGACGCGCCGGGTCTGGAAGGGAATCAGCATGTCGGTTTCCTCGGGGTTGTGGACGGATCGGCGCTGATCTTAGTCAGCCTGCGTGACGCGCGAGTCCAGGGTCTGTACGCACACCGCTGCTCGGGGCAACCCTGCCGTGTCGGGTGCTGGGGCCCGGGTACGATCTTCCCCGGTCGCGCTCGGCGCTTTGCCCCGAACCGCAAGGCCTGTCACTGCGGTACTGAACCCACCCCCCCCATGCTCGACGAGATCCGCCAGGCCGCCGCACGCCAACGCACCGCACGGGTCACACGGCGCATGAAGCTGGCCAGCAAGCGGCTGCTGTCCGAGAAGGGCGAGCTGGGCGGCATGGCGCTGGCCAGCGAACTCATCGAGCGCCTGCAAGACCTGCCCACCGAAGCGCTGGAGGGCTACTTCGAGTACCTGGCCAGCGAACTCAGCCCCGACCCGCAGACCGTGCTGCGCCTGGCCCAGGCCTATGCCGACGCGCCGAGTGCCGCCACGCTGTTGCCGCTGACCACCGCCGCCGAGCCGGCGCGGCAAGAGCTGTTCCGCCGCCTGAACCGCATGCCCGGCGGCACGGCCGCGGTGCTGCACCTGCGCCGCGCCTTGCTGTCGCGGCTGGCCGGGCGACCGCACCTGCGGGCCATCGAGAGCGATCTTTCGCACCTGCTCAATTCCTGGTTCAACCCGGGCTTTTTGCAGATGAAACGGGTGGACTGGAATTCACCGGCGCAACTGCTCGAACGCATCATCCACCACGAGGCCGTGCACGCCGTGGACGGCTGGGACGACCTGCGCCGGCGGCTGCAGCCCGACCGCCGCTGCTTCGCCTTCTTTCACCCGCAGCTGCGTGACGAGCCGCTGATCTTTGTTGAAGTGGCCCTGCTGGCCGAGATGCCCGCGTCCATAGCGCCACTGATCGACAAGCTGAGCACGCCGCTGCCCGTTGATCGCTTTCGCGAGGCCGCCTTCTACAGCATCAGCAACTGCGAGCCCGGCCTGCGCGGCGTCTCGTTGGGCAATTTCCTCATCAAGACCGTGGCCCAGCAACTGCAGCGCGAACTGCCGCGGTTGCGGCGCTTTTGTACGCTGTCGCCGATACCGGGTTTTGCAAACTGGCTGCTGGCCGAGCCCGACTTCGCCCTGCTGCCGCAGTTGCGCAAGGCCGGACTGGCCGAGCTGACGGCCGCGCGAGAACGCCTGCGCACACTGTGCGGCGGCGACCTGGGTGCCCTGCAGGGGGCAGCCATCCACGCCACGATGGACGATGCCCACACCGCAGCACTTTGCCGGCTGGCCAGCGCCTACCTGCTGCTGCTGTCGCCCACGCCGGCCGGCGACCCGGTGGCGCGCTTTCACCTGGACAACGGCGCGCGGCTGGAGCGGCTGAACCCGCGCGGCAACCTGTCGGCCAAGGGCTTGCGCCAGTCCTTCGGCATGATGGTGAATTACGTCTACGACCTCGACAAGGTCGAGGCCCGCCATGCCGAGTTCCGTCTGGGTGAGGTGGCGCGCTCGCGCAGCGTGGGCCACCCGGGCTGAGCAAGCGCCCCTTCGCACAACAACTTCCCAACCAACACGCGAGACAAACCCATGACCCAGACGACCCGCCGACAAGCCCTGATCGCCACCTCGGCCGCCCTGGCCGCCCCTTGGGTTCACGCCCAGGCCGGTTGGCCGACCAAGCCGGTAAACATCATCGTGCCCTTCCCACCCGGTGGCGGTACCGACGCCTTTGCCCGGCCGTTGTTTGCGTCGATGACGCGCAACCTGGGGCGTCAGTTCGTCATTGACAACAAAGGCGGCGCTGGCGGCACACTGGGTGCCAACCTGGCAGCCAGAGCCGCGCCTGATGGCTACAACTTCTTCATGGGCGCCGTGCACCACAGCATCGCGCCCAGCATGTACCCGCGGCTGGACTACAACATCGAGACCGATTTCGTGCCCGTGGGCCTGGTGTCCAGCGTGCCGCAGGTCATCGTCGTCAACCCGACCAAGGTAGCGGCCACCACGCTGCCCGAATTTCTGGCCCACCTGCGAAGGAACCCGGGTCGGCTGAACTACGGATCGGCTGGCAACGGCACCTCGCACCACCTGGCCGGCGAGCTGTTCAAGCTGCAGACCAAGACCTTTATCACGCACATTCCCTACCGCGGCGCGGGGCCGGCGCTGCAAGACCTGATCGCCGGCCAGGTGGACATGATGTTCGACGGCCTGGGTTCCAGCTCGGCCCACATCAAGAGTGGGCGGCTGCGCGCCATCGCCGTGGCCAGTGAGCGGCGCGCGCCGGGCTTCCCCGAC
>JANOLY010000344.1:0-10064 GCA_031420055.1 Burkholderiales bacterium
AGCCGGCGACATCCAAGCCCGGCTCGACGCGCTGGGCCAGGTGCTGACGAAGGCTGAAGTCAAGGTCGCGCAGCTTGCCGAACAAGCCCAGTTGCCGGCCCTGCAAGACACACTGGGGCTGGCGCAGTTTCTGCTGGGCCGCCTGCGCATGGGCTGGAACGAGAGCGGCCTGTGGAACCCGCAGGCGCTGGTCAACGCCGACGCCGCCGAGGTCGAAGCGCTGGAGGACGAGCTTTACTTCCGCCTGCGCGGCGTGCAGCGCGCGGCCCTGTTGCAGGCCGGGCCGCTGCCGGCCCAAGAAGCGGCGCAGCTCGGCGAGCTGTGTGAATCGCTGGCGATGGGGTGAGTGCGCTGGCCTGACCGCCCCGGTGGTCTGGTTCACCGCGGCCGCGCAGCGGCGCTTCAGACTGGGTGTTCACGGCGTCAGCGATGTCGGGCACAGTGGGGGCCACCGCAAACCCGACCGTCACGGAGGCGTCGCCATGAAACGCTCAAACCCACTTCTGTCCCGCCTGGCCTGCGCGCTGGCCTGCAGTGCGCTGCCGGCCTGGGCACAGTCCACCCCACCCGTGCAAAAGGTCACTGGCCCCAACGCCCGGTACTGGGTGTCCGCCGAAGTGGCCAGCGGATTCCCCGTGGGCGGCATGCAGGGCGGCAGCGGCGGCATGGCCGGCGTCATGGCCGCCGTGATGGGCGGCAGCGGGCCGCGCAAGTCCATGCGGCTGGAGCTGGGCTCGGTGCGCCCGGCCAACCCAGCCGAGGCCATCCACACACTGCCGGCGGCTTTGAACATGGGGCCCAGCCTGCCGCTGTGGGGCGAACGTTCGACGGCCCCACCCGATCCGGTGGAGCGCGACATCCCCGACACGCGCGAGATGGGCGACAAGCCCAAGGGCCGCATGCTTTTCTTCTGGGGTTGCGGTGACAACGCCGGGCCTGGCCAGCCGGTGGTCCTGGACTTCGCGCAGCTGGCCAACGGCGTGGTGCCGCCGAACCTGCGCTCGGTGGCCATACGCGCGCAGCGCAGCGGCCCGAGCGCGGGGCGGGACAGGGGCTTTGCCGAGTGGCCCAACCGCAAGGACAGCACCGCGGTA
Organism: Burkholderiales bacterium; assembly: GCA_031420055.1. Classification (GTDB taxonomy): domain Bacteria; phylum Pseudomonadota; class Gammaproteobacteria; order Burkholderiales; family Burkholderiaceae_C; genus Rubrivivax. The sequence continues at coordinate 1,095 of JANOLY010000344.1, forward strand.
CCGGCGCAGGCCTGTCTGGCGGGCGCACACCGCGTCCGCGGCGGCTTCGTGCCGGACATCCGCTTCCAGGTCGGCGCCGACCACGACTTCATGGATGCCTTGGCACTGCAGCAGGCGCCCAGCCCCGGTGGCGGCCACCGCCTGGCCTGGAACCCGGTGCGCACTGCGCTGGGCTACTTTGCCAATGGCATGGGCTTCAAGCAGGGCGTCAACGACAGCGGGGACATCGTGTTCTGGAACAGCAGCGGGCCGCGCCTGCTGGGGGGCGAGCAGCTGATGGGTTTTCTGCCACCGGCCGAGACCGAGCGGCTGGTGCGCGACAAGGTGGTGCTCGCGGCCGGCACCACCGAATGCGTCGTGCCCAAGGAGGCCGTCGCCGCAGCCGGTGGCCCGCTGACGATGGTCAACCTCAACGCCTACGGCCCCGAGCTGAACGTGGTGCACCCACCCCGGCCGGACGATCCCAAGGTCGACTGGAACCAGGAGTACGTCGTCAAGCTGCGCCAGCGCGCCTACACCGGCGCCATTGGCGGCATGGCCGGGCCGGGCGACAGCGCCCGCAGTCGCACCCGCGAAGGCCCCCAGCCTGTCGACAGCCCAGCCACCGAGACAAAGCCCAACGTAGCCGACCAGGCCAAGTCGATCTTGAAAGGCATCTTCGGTCGTTGATGCTGCTGGCGCCGCCCTGGCGCCTACGCCGCCGGACCCGGCCTTGCCATCATCGTCGCCGTCATGTTCATCTTCCGCCTGCTGCTGAAAAACGCCTTCCGCCACCGCCTGCGCACCTTGCTGACGATGGTGGGGCTGGTGGTGGCCGTGTGTGCGTTCGGCATGCTGCGCACCATCGTCGATGCCTGGTATGCCGGCGCCGAGGCCAGCAGCAGCACGCGCCTGATCACCCGCAGCGCCACCAGCCTGACGGTGCCGCTGCCGCTGGCCTACGCCGAGCGCATCCGTGCCGTCGACGGCGTGACGGGCGTGAGCTGGAGCAACTGGTTCGGCGGCATCTACCAGAGCGAACGCAATTTCTTTCCGCAGTTTGCGGTGGATGGGCCGACCTACCTGCCGCTGTACCCCGAATACCTGATCAACGACGACCAGCGCGTGGGCTGGCTACGTGACCGCAAGGGTGCGCTGGTGGGGCGCAGACTGGCCGACAAATTCGGCTGGAAGCTGGGTGACAGCGTGCCACTGAAGAGTGGCATCTACCCGGGCGAGTGGAACTTCGTCGTCCAGGGTATCTACGCCGGCGCTGATGCCAGCGTGGACGAGAACCAGATGCTCATCCACTGGGCTTTCGTCAACGAGACCATGCGCGCGCGCACCGCCGGGCGGCGCAGCGACGCGGTGGGCGTGTACGTCACCGGCATCCGCGACCCGGCCAACGCCGCGCTGGTGTCGCAGCGCATCGACGCGCAGTTCCGCAACTCGCGCGCCGAAACACTCACCGAAACCGAGAAGGCCTTCCAGCTCGGCTTTGTCGCCATGAGCGAGGCCATCCTGCTGGCCCTGCAGGCCGTGAGCTACATCATCGTGGTCATCATCATGGCGGTGATGGCCAACACCATGACCATGACCGCGCGCGAACGCCTGGCCGAGTACGCCACGTTGAAGGCCCTGGGCTTTGGGCCGGGCTTCGTGGTGCGGCTGCTCTTCGGCGAGAGCCTGCTCATCGCGGCCATCGGCGGGCTGGCTGGGGTGCTGCTCACCATTCCCCTGGCCGCCGCGTTCGCTGGTGCCACGGGCAGCCTGTTCCCGGTGTTCCGCGTCTCGGGCACCACCGTCGCGCTGCAATTCGGCGCGGCGCTGTTCGTGGGTCTGGTGGCTGCGGCCTGGCCGGCCTGGAAGATGAGCCGCATCGACATCGTCGCCGGCCTGCGCCACGTGGCTTGAGAGGGTAGGAGACTTTCGCCGCCGGTGTCTGGCCCCCTCTCCCGCTCGCGGGAGAGGGTTGGGGTGAGGGTCTGCGCCAGGCGCGACCCTTGGCGTGTCAATCCACAGCGGCCACGCCCGAGACCTTCGCCGCACCCGCGGCCATCGAAGCCAGCTTGGCGTAGACGATGTCTTCGTCCACCGCACCAAACCCGGCGAAGGTGCCGAAGCCGCAATCGCTGCCTGCGATGACGCGGTCGGCGCCGACGATGTCGACAAAGCGCTGCAAACGCTGCGCCACCAGTTCCGGGTGCTCGATGAAATTGGTGGTGGTGTCCAGCACGCCCGGAATCAGCACCTTGTCTTGCGGTATCTGCGTACGCATGTCGCGGATGGTGGCCCATTCGTGGCCGTGGCGCGGGTTGGCGGTTTCGAACAGCAGGCCCTGCGGCTTGGCACCCAGCACCGTGGGCAGGATGGTCGCCAAGGGCACGTCCTTGTGGTGCGGGCCCTCGTAGTTGCCCCAGCACACGTGCATGCGCACGCGGTCCGCGGGAATGGCGACCAGCGCAAAGTTCAGCGCCTCGACATGCTGCTCTATGCGCTTCAGGTAAGCGGCCTCGTCCAGATCCTTGTACATCATGTGTCGGCCCAGGCCCAGGTCGGGCGAGTCGATCTGCAGGATCAGACCCGCATCGACGATGGCGTGGTATTCGTGGCGCAGCGCATGGGCCAGGGCTTCGAGGTAGGCGTCGTCGTCGGTGTAGTGCTGGTTCGGCTGGAACAGCGCCACCACGCCGGGTGACGCGGCGTTCATGAACATCTGCGCCGCGCCGTGGCGGGCGGCGGCCGCCTTCAGGTGCGCGATGTCCTTGTGCAGCGGCTCCAGCGTCTTCACCGCGATCGGCCCCACGCAGCACGGCCGGCGGTAGTTGGGTGTGCCGCCGCTGCTGCGCAGCCGATCCATGAATCCGGGAAAGTCCAGCAGGTCGGCCGGCGTGCGCCGCGGGCTGTCGCCGTCGAAGCCGGTGTAACGGTCCTTGATGTAGGTGGCATAGCTGATCTTGCTCATCTCGCCGTCGCTGACGATGTCCACGCCGGCGGCCACCTGGCGCGCCACGCAGGCGTCGATCGCCGCAGCCATGACGGCGTCAAAGGTGGCTTCGTCAACCGGCTCGCCGTTTTCGCGGGCGAAGATCTGGTCGACGACCGGCTGGCTGCGCGGCAGGCTGCCGACGTGGGTGGTGAGGATGCGGCGGTGGGTCAGGGTGTTTTGCATTTCAAGCGTTCGAGGTTTGCGAGGATTGCTTAGAAAGAAAACAGGGCCGGACTGTGCCGGCCCCGCCCTTGCCGATTCAATGGCAGATCACATGAACTTGTAGCCCAGCTTCACGCCGAAGGTGCGCGGCGCTGCGGCGCTGTTCTGCATGGTGCTGCCGCCGCCCCAGACGAAGCGGTTGATGACCAGCGTGTTGTTGGCGTTGTCGACGAAGGCTTGCACGTTCAGCATGTCGTTGACCTTCCAGTTCAGCTTCAGGTCGGTCTTGGTGTACGAGCCTTGCTTCTCGGCTTCGACGTTGTAGATCTGACCGAAGTAGCCGCTGCTGAAGTTGACCACCACCATGGGCGTGATGCTGCCCAGGCCGCCCAAGCCGATGGTGTAAGCCGCAGACACCGAGCCCGAGCGGTCGGCGGCATAAGGAATCTTGTTGCCCGTGAGGTCGCAGCCGAAGGCCTGCGGAATTCCGTTCACGCCGGTGCCGTTCACCAGCCCGCACTTGTAGCCGGGCGCGTACACCCGCGTCTGGCCGGCGGGCGCAATCGTCACACTATTGACCACGGTGGCCGCCGTGCCCGGGCTGTCGATCAGCTGGGTGATGGCAATCGGCCCGGGCGCATCGGGGAAGCTGGTGTACTTGGCGTCCAGCAGCGACAGCGTGGCGCCGAGCGTGAGGTCGCGTGTCACGCGCCATTCGCCTTCCAGCTCGACGCCATTGGCCTTGGACTTGGCGGCGTTGAAGAGCAGCGATGCTGTCGTCAGGCCCACGGGCACTTGACGCTGCTCTTGCTGGTCGGTGTAGCGGTTCATGAAGGCCGCCACGTTGAGCTGCAAGGTGTTGTTCAGGAAGCGGTTCTTCGAGCCGATTTCAACCGCAGCCACTTCTTGCGGGTTGAAAGTGCGGGTGGCCTCGGTGATCAGCGCCGCCTGGCTGCCGTTGAAGCCGCCCGAGCTGAAGCCCGTGCTGTAGCTGACATACAGCAGCTGGCTCTTGCTCAGGTTGTACTCAGCCGCCAAGCGGCCGGTGGTCTTCTTGAACTCCACCGGGGTGTAGGTGGCCCCGAAGAAGGTGTTGTTGCCCACACCGCCGCAGTTAGCACCTAACGGCGCCACCGTGCCAGCCGGGAAACCGCCCACCGCAGTGCCGCAGTTGGTAATGCCGGCACTGCCAAACGCCGAATTCGGGGCAACCACGCTATCCAGCGAAGCAAAAAATGGGTCAGGTTGGGTCAGATCAGGGTTAACGGGCGTCCCTGCGTTGCGGTTGGCGAATTTGTACTTTTTCTTGTCTACGGTATGACGCACGCCGGCCGTGAACTTCAGCTCGTCGGTGGCGGCAAAGCTCAGCTGCGCGTAGGCTGCATTGGACTCCGTTTCCGCGACCGCCGTGGTGACGAAACCATTGCCGGTGCTGCGGCGAACGACCTGGAACGCATCCACGTTGTCGGTCTTGTCTTTGAAGTAGAAGAGGCCAGCCACGTAGCCAAACGGGCCTTTACCCTCAGACAACATTTGTAACTCTTGCGAGAAGCTCCTATTTTTGGTGCGCTCTTGGCTGATGGTGATCGCTTCGCGGGAAAAGTCTTGGTCGACCGTGCGCATCACCGAGAAGTCAGAGCCACCGGTGATGGACTTAAGCGTGAAGGCATCAAACCGGTAGGACACATCGGCCGAGAAGCTCGTGTCGGACAATCTCCGCTGGCTCTGGTAGTCGTTTTCCACGCGCCACACATTGCCGGGACTGTAAACAGGGCGACCGATATCCGCGGTACTACCCACTGCGCCTGCAGGGCTCGCCTGTGTACGTGTGCAATCGGCGATGCCGTCGGTCAAACCGCCCCGGCCGTTGAGAGCGTAGAAGGTGCTGTTGAGCAGTGGCCGGCAGGTGCCGTTGAGGTAGGTGCCTTTCTGGAAGTAGCTGAATTGCCCCGTGCCGTTGCCGCGTTGCTCGGTGCTATCCACCTTGAATACGGCATCGAACCGGTTGTCAGGTTTAAAGCGCACCGACGCGCGGAAGTAGCGCAGATCTTCGTCGAACAGGTCAGCGGCGGGATTGAAGTCGTTCTTTACGTAGCCGTCGGACTTGTCGACCGCAGCGGCAAATCGAATCGCCACGGTCTTGCCGGCAGCGATATTGGCTACAGCTTCAGCTCGAGTGCGCTTGAAACTGCCGAGCAGCACGCTGCCCTCTGCGCTGGTTTCGCCCAATTCGGGCTTGGCTGTGGTCAACACGATGTTGCCGCCAAATGTGTTGCGGCCGAACAGCGTGCCTTGCGGGCCGCGCTGCACTTCCACGCGCTCCAGGTCGACGAAACTGGCCAGGGCCTGGCTGGGGCGACTTTTGTAGATGCCATCAATAAAGAACCCGACAGGGGTATCAGCGTTGGCTTGAACCGCCTCGGTGCGCACACCGCGCATGGCGGGACGTGCGTCTGCACCCGAACGCCCGAAGGTGAAGCCCGGTGTCAGGCTCTCGAATTGCGAGATGTCGTAGATGTTGCGCTCGGCCAGTTTTTCGGCGGACAAGGCGGTGACAGACGTGCTGACCTTCTGCTGGTCTTCGATGCGGCGCGTGGCCGTGACGGTGACCGTGCTCAGCTCCCCCGTGTCGGCCGCAGGTGCGGCCGGGGCGGTTTGCGCAAACGCTGCGCCGGCACCCGCCAGACCCCAGGCGCCGAGGGCCAGCGCCATGGCGCGGCACAGTGGCGTGACCATCAAACGGGACGCGTTCATCATCGTGATCTCCAAGCGCGGCAGCGCGGGGTGGTTGAGGCGGAAGTGATCGGCAATGTGCCGGGTTTGCAGGGTTGCAAGCGTATGCAAGTCAACGCAGAATCGCGTCGCGGGAAACCCTAGTTCCGCGGTCCCGTGTGGCTTTGCGCCTACAGAACATCGCCAAACACCCGTTCTGGACTGTCGCCCGATGCAATGGCACAGGCATCGCCCCCCGAAAGTTCACCTTGCAACCCAACACCTGATGATCACGAGCCCACCCCACCCCACGCTGGCGCAAGTAAAGGCCGATGTCTGGCGACTGATGCAACGCCTGCCCGGCCCCGACATGGCTGCGGCGCTGCGCGAGCAAGTAGCATCCGATGCGTCGTGGTTCGTGTCGCACCCGTTCAACGAACTGGTCGGCCCGGCAGCCGTGGCCGAACAGTTCTACGCCCCGTTGCAGGCGGCGTTCCCAGACCTCGAGCGTCGCGCCGATCTGTTCTTCGGCGGCGAGTGGATCAGCCCGCCGCCCGGCGTGGTCGGCCACGCCCCGCCCGAACTGCGCGGTGAAGGCTGGTGGGCCACCACCACGGGCCACTACCTGGGCACCTTCAAGCAGCCGTGGCTCGGCATCCCCGCCACCGGTGAGCCCGCGGCGTTGCGTTTCGGCGAGTTCTACCGCTGGGAACGGCAGGCCGATGGCGTGGGCCGCATCACCGAAGCGCGGGTGCTGCTGGACATCGTCGACCTGGCGCGCCAGGCCGGGCGCCGCATCCTGCCGCCCAGCAGCGGGCTGGAGATCCTGGTGCCCGGCCCGGCGCCGCACGACGGCTTGCTGCTGAGCCCCACCGACCCGGCGCAGGGCATTCAGAGCACGCGGCTGACGCTGGAGATGTTTGCTGGTTTGTGGCGCTTCGACGGCAAGAACCTCGACTCGATGGACATGCCACGTTACTGGCACCCGAACATGATGTGGTACGGGCCGGGCGGCATCGGCAGCATGCGCGGCGTGGCCGGCTTCCAGCGCCACCATCAAGCCCCGTTCCTGCATGCGTTCCCCGACCGTGGCAGCCCCCACCACCTGCCGCGCGGCCACCGCTCGCGCGTCGCCGAGGGGCCTTATGTGGGCTCGACCGGCTGGCCCAGCGTGCGCGCCACGTTCACCGGTGACTACCTGGGCGTCAAGGCCACCGGCAAGCCCATCCACATGCGGGTGATGGACTGGTGGCGCAACGACGGCACGCTGTTGACCGAGAACTGGGTCCTGATCGATCTGCCGCACCTGATGCTGCAGATGGATGTTGACCTGTTGGCGCGTTTGCGCGACTGAGTGCTGCAGGTCGGCGCCACGCGGGGCCCCGTGCGGCGTGGCAGCCACCCCGGCGTGACACGCGGGTTTTCAGGTATGCATACGCATGCAAGGCTGGCGATAACATCGACTCATGAGAGCAGCGCATCGTCAAGGGCTGAGGCCGCGACCACCCCACACGACACCATGATCCTGACCCCCACCGAACTTTCGCGCCGCCACATCCGCCGCAGTCAATACCAGTCGTGCGACGACGCCTTCATCGACGTGCGCCTGCCCGGCAGCACCCCGAAGGAGAACTACTCGATCGTCGGCCCCGGTGTCACGCAGAACCCGAACCAGGTCGTCAACCTGCGCGAGCCGCACGGCTTCAACATCGGTGCGGCGGGCATGGCCCCGGGCATCACCAACAACCTGCACCTGCACTTCACTGCCGAGGTCTTCATCGCCTGCGAAGGCAGCTTCACGCTGCGCTGGGGTGCGGCCGGTGACGAAGGCGAAGCGGCGCTGGAAGAAGGCGACGTGATCTGCATGCCGACGTGGATGTTCCGTGGCTTTTCCAACAGCGGCAGCCGCCACGGCTTCCTGATGACGGTGCTGGGTGGCGACGACACCGGCGGCATCATCTGGAGCCCCGACGTGATGCGCCGCGCCCGCGCCACCGGCCTCTACCTGGGGCGCGACAACCAGCTCATCGACGTGCCACCCGGCCACGCCGCGCCGGCGGACGACTTGCTGCTGCCGCTGATGCCGGCGCAGGAAGTGGCCGCGCTGCGCCGCTGGTCGGGCACGGAGTTGCTGGCGCGCTGCGTCAAGCCCGCGCAGCGCGACTACCGTGCCGCGACCCTGGACGCCGCGCTGCCCGGCCACGGCTGGCAGCTGGCGCCGGTGATCGGCTGGGGGCTCAGCCAGCACCGCGACCACCGCCCCGCCGTCACCGACCCGCAAGGCTTCTCGGTGGAATGGCTGCGCGTGCCGGCCGGTCAGCGCAGCGCGCCTTTCGTGCTCGACGACGCCGCCGTGCTCGTCCACGCCCAGGGCCCGCTGCAAGTGGCATTCAACGCCGGCGCCGACCGTCTGCACACCGACCTGGGCGCGTGGGACACGCTGTCGCTGCCAGGCGGCTGCGTGCGGCAGTTCATCAACACCGGTGACGAGGATGCGCAGGCCCTGCTGGTCGTGCATGGCGACGCGCGCAAGACACCACGCTTCGACGCTGCAGTTCATGCTGCCGCGCTGGCGCTGGGCATCACGCTGGACGCCGGCGGACGCCTGGCGCGCCACAGCCTGCTGCCGCCCGCCATGTAGGTGTCAGTGGGTTGCCGCACGCTGGGACTTGACCCAGCCACGCACCCGCTGACAAGCGGCCGGGATCAGAACCGCACGCTGGCGTTCAGCCCATAGCTGCGCGGCGGCGCAAAGTTCACCAGCAGGGCCCGGTGGTTGGTGTAAACGGCGCGCGTGATGATGGCTTGATCCTCGACGTTGTTCACGTAGGCCTGAACGGTGTACTTGCCATCTGCCGTGCGGTAGGTCAGCCGCAGATCGGTCTTGAAGTAGGCGTCGTTCTTGCCGTAATCCGGTGTGAGGTCAGTGAGGATGTAGCCCGAGTTGTAGTAGGTCTGGATTTCCGGCGTCAACGTGCCTGCGGCGCCCAACTTGATGTCGTAGGCCACGCCGATCTGGAAGGTCTGCTTCGGTGAGAAGGCCTTGCGCGAGCTGTACTTCGTGCCGTCGCGCCCCGTACCGGCAATGACGTAGCGGTACTGCGGCACGCCGCCAACAACCACCTGGG
>JANOLY010000345.1:0-4371 GCA_031420055.1 Burkholderiales bacterium
GCCGTCCAGGCCGCCGGACTGGTGCAACTGGATGGCGGTGTCGAAGGCGGTGGTGGTCATGGCAGGCGGCGTCCCGGAGATGGCGGCAGCGTGCAATGTAGGGCGCCAGCCTCTGGGTGCGTGGCCCGAGAAAGCGGGTCTCCCGGGCCCAGTTGCAGGTTTCGCCCAGCGCTGGTGGTGGGCGGTCAGGCGATCAGATCAAGGGCAGCTGGGGGCGCTCGTCGTCGCAAGGCCATCGCAGCGGTGCCGGCAAGCCCGCGGCCACGCCGCCAGCAGGCGTCGGCGGGCCTGTGGTGCCGGGCAATACGTCGGCGGGGGCCGAGGCCAGCAGCTCGCCCAGGGTGGCGGGCGCCGGTTGCTCGGCCCGCGCGGGCGCCACGTCCTTGGCAAACCACACGTCGGCCATCAACTGCTGCGTGCCGTCGGCCTTGGTGAAGGTGGACACCAGGCCGATCAGGTTGCCGTTGTGCATGTCGGTGGCCACGCGGGCGGCCAGGTCGAGTTCGGTGATGCCGAACTCGGCCAGGCTGTGCAGTTCACCGGCGTCGGTTTGGCCGTCGTGGTTGGCGTCCACCCATAGCTGCAGTTCGTTCCAGTGCGCGTCGCTGGCGTTGAGCTTGCCGTCTTGGTTGCTGTCTTCCAGCGCCATGGCGGCGTACCCGTTGCCGGCGCGGGTGCCGTCGGCGCGCAGGGTGGCTGTGCCGTACAGCTCGGTGCCGTCGTTGATGAGGCCGTCGTGGTTGCGGTCGCGCACCAGCAGCGCGTCGCCGCCGGCGGCCCAGCCCCAGCGGGCGCGGCTGCCGGTGCCCAGCAGGTCGAAGTACACGCCCTCGCTGGCGGCCAGGGTCTGGATGCCGTGGCCGTCCAGGTCCAGCATGATGGGCGTGGCGATGATGAACGCATCGATCTGCGCCGGCGACATCAGCTGCACCGCCTCCATGCCCAGCGCGGTGATCTGCGCCGTGCTCATGGCCAGGATGTCGCGCGGCTCCAGCGCCTGGACTTGCCGCGGGCCCAGCGCCTGCACCTGCTCCACGCTCAAGGCCTGCACCTGGGCTGTTGTCAAGCCGGTGATCTGCGCCGGGCTCAGTGCCTGGACCTGCGTGGTGCTGAGTGCTGGTATGAGCGACGGCCCCTGTGCGGCCAGCGCGTTGGCCTGCACCGCGCGCAGGTCGGTCAGGTCCAGCGCCGACCACTGCTGCAATGTCAGCCCCTGCAGCTGGGCCGAACCCAGGGCCGCGAACTGGGCGGTGGCGAGCGCGTTCAAGTCGCCTTGAGACAGGCTGGCCAGTTGTGTGGGCAGCAGTGCGGCCACCTGCGCGGTGCTCAGCGCCACCAGTTGCGCAGGGCTCAGGGCGCCCAGTTGCGCGCTGTCCAGCGCCTGCAGCGACGACGGGCGCAGCGCGCGCAGGTCGGCCGTTTCCAGCAGCGCCATCTGCAAGGTGCCCAGCGCCGCGGCCTGGGCGGCGGTGAGCACCGAGAACTGCAAGTTGCTCAGTGCGTTGAGGTCTTCAAAAGGCAGGCTGCCCACTTGTGCCGGCAGCAAACTGGCCACCTGGGCCGGGGTGAGCGATGCGAACTGGCTGGCCACCAGGGCGGCGAGTTGCTCGGACGACAGCGACTGCAATGCCGCAGGCCCCAGCGCACGCAAGTCGGCGGGCTCGATGGCCGCCATCTGTGTGGGCGTCAGCGCGCCCAGTTGCTGCGTGTTCAGGGTGGCGAACTGCAAGGTGGTCAGCGCGCGGATGTCGCCCTCTTCCAGGCCGGCCAGCTGCGTCGTTGTCAACGCGGCCACCTGTGCGGGTGTCAGCACGGCCAACTGCGTGGTGGTGAAGGCGGCCAGGTCGTCGGTGCTCAGGCTGCCGATCTGCGCTGGGCTGAGCAGCACGATCAGGCTGGTGGGCAGCGCGCCGCGCTGCGCCGGTGTGACGGCGTCGAACTGTTCGGCCGACAGCGCGCGCAACGCCGCGGGGCTCAGGGCGCGCAGGTCGGCGACCTCCATGGCGGCGATTTGCGCCGTCGTCAGCCCCGGGATCTGCGCCGCCGTGATGGCCGTGAACTGCGCTGGCAGCAGGGCGTTCAGGTCGGCCGTGGTGAGGCTGCTGATCTGCTCCGGCGTCAGCGCCGCGACCTGGCCGGTGGCGAGGCCGGCGAGCTGTTCGCCGCTCAGCGCGTCGAGCTGTGCCGTGCTGAAGGCGCGCAGGTTGGCACTGCCCAGCGCGCGCAGGTCGGCGCTGTCCAGCGCCTGCAGCTGGGCGGTCGTGAGCGCGCCGGCCTGTGCCGTGCGCAGGGCCGCCAACTGGCCCGTGCCCAAGCCGGCCAGCGCCTGGGGGCTGATGCCCCCCAGCTGCGCCGTGCCCAGCGCTGCCATCTGCGCGGTGCCCAGCGAGGCCAACTGGGCGGCGGTGAGCTGGCCGAATTGCTCGCCGCTCAAGGCCTCGATCTGCGCGCTGGACAGGGCACGAATCGCCGCCGTGCCCAGGCTGCGCAGGTCCTCGTTCTCCAGCGCCGCCAGTTGCGCCGTGCCCAGGCCGCGCACCTGCGCGCTACCCAGGGCCGCGAACTGCGCTGGCGACAAGGCGTTGAGATCCTGGGTGGTCAAGCTGCGCAACTGGACTGTGCTCAAGGCAGCCACCTGCGCCGGGCTCAGCAGGGCCATCTGGTCGCTGCTGAGGGCGGCGATCTGGTCGGTGCCCAGCGCGCGCACCACGGCCGTCGAAAGCGAGCGCAGGTCTTGCGACTCCAGGTTGGCCAGCTGCTCGGTGCCCAGGCTGCCCACCTGGCGTGTGGACAGCGCCGCGAACTGCGCCGTGCCGAGTGAATTCAAGTCGGCCGTGCCCAGGCTGGCGAGCTGTGTGCCGCGCAAGGCAGCCACCTGCGCCGTGGACAGCGCCGCGGTCTGCGCGTCGCTCAAGGCGTTCAGGTTCAGTGTGGACAGGCCGGCGACTTGTGCCGTGCTCAGGCCCGCCACCTGGGCGCTGGTGAAGGCCGTGAACTGGTCGGTGGTGAAGGCCGCCAACTGGTGGCTGCCGAGGACCTGCAGCCGGCTGGTGGACAGCGCCTGCAGGTCGTCGGTCTGCAAGGCGCTGAGTTGCGCGCTGCCCAATTGCAGCACCTGCGCGGTGCCCAGTGCGGCGAACTGCGCCGTGGTCAGGGCGTTCAAGTCGGTGGTGCTCAGGCCGCGCACTTGCGCTGCGCTCAGCCCCGCCACTTGGGCGGTGGTGAGCTGGCCCATCTGCGCCGAAGTCAAGGCGTCGAACTGTGCGGTGCTCAAGGCCCGCAGGGCGGTGGACGACAGGGCGCGCAGGTCCAGCGACTCCAGGCTGGCGATCTGCGCACTGGTCAGGCCGGCCAGCTGCGGTGCGGTCAGCGCGGCGAACTGTGAGCTGGCCAGGGAATTCAAGTCGCTGGTGGCCAGGTTGGCGATCTGCCCGGCGCCGAGCGCGCGCACCTGGCCTGTGCTGAGGGCGGCGGTTTGGGCGTCGGTCAAGGCGGCCAGGTCGGTGCTGTCCAGCGACGCGACCTGCACCGTCGTCAAGGCGGCCAGCTGGCTGTCGCGCAGCTGGTTCAACTGTTCGCTGCCCAGCGCGCCGAACTGGGCCGTGGACAAGGCGCGCAGCGCGGCCGAGCCCAGTGCGCGCAGGTCCTCGGACTCCAGCGCGGCCATCTGGGTCAGCGTCATGGCGCCGGCCTGGATGCCCGACAACAGCGCGAACTGGCCCGAGCTGAGCAGGTTCAGCGCCTGCGGTGTCATGGCGGCGATCTGTGACGGCGTCAACGCCCGCACCTGGTCATCGCTCAGGCCGCTGCCGCCGCCGGGTGGGTCGCCCCCGCTCGCGGCGCCGCCGCTTGCGCCACCGGGGCCGTCAAGGGCGGCGCCGCTGCCGCCGCTGTCGCGGCTGCCGCCACTCAGGCCGCCCAGGACCGCGCCGATCGGGCCGCCCAGCAGACCGCCGATGAGGGCGCGGAAGAACGAGAACATGGGTCAGTTCATCCGTTCAGGCTGGGCCGCACACCGACCGCGCTGCACGGTTTGCGTGCAGGGCGGTCGGGGAGCGGCGTGGTGCAGCAAGCCGCTGTGGGCCTTAGATCGTCAGGGTGGACGACTTCAACTCGTCATCCAGCATCTGCCGCTGGGCCGGCGTCAGCCCGGCCGGTGTGGCTGCTGCGCCGCCTGCCGTGGCCGTGCTGGTGCCACTGGGCAGCAGCTCGGCGCTGGGCGCGGTGAGCAAGTCGCCCAGGGTGGCCGGTGCGGCCGCGGTGGCCTGCTGTGGCGCCACGTCCTTGGCGAACCACACGTCGGCCAGGGCGTGCTGCGAGCCGTCGTCCTTGGTGAAGCTGGACACCAGCCCGATCAGGTTGCCGTTTTGG
>JANOLY010000346.1:0-2204 GCA_031420055.1 Burkholderiales bacterium
GAGACCGAGCAGTAAATCAAGCGCGGGTTCAGCTCGCGCAGTTGCTCGTACGACAAACCCCACTCGGCCATGCGGTGCGAGCGGAAGTTTTCCACCAGCACGTCACACTCTGCCGCCAGGGCGCGGATGATGCGCTGCCCCACCGCCGTGCGGATGTCTGCGGTGATGCCTTCCTTGCCGCGGTTGATGCCCAGGAAGTAGCCGCTCTCGCCCTGGCCCACGTGGTCATCGGTGAAGCGGATCAGGTCGCCGCGGCCGGGCTTTTCGACCTTGATGACTTCGGCGCCGAGTTCGCCCAGCAGCATGGCGGCGAAGGGGGCGGCCAGTGCCGAGCCGAGATCCAGAACTTTGATGCCGGGTAGGTGGGACATGGTGTGCTTGACTTGGTGTCAGTGTCAGTGGCTATTGGGGGTTATGCCAGCCAGGCCGGCAATGCCCCCGCGGGCCAGGGCCTGCACCTCACCGGCGCTCAGGCCGGCCAGGTCTTGCAGCACGGTGGCGGTGTGCGCACCCAGCTGCGGTGCGGGCATCGCCGCGGGGGTGCCGCTGGCGGCAAAGGCCAGCGGGCTGCGTGGGGTCAGCAGGCTGCCAACGCCAGGCTGGTACACGGGCTGCAGCATCGGGTTGGCGCTTGAGCAGCGCGGGTCGTCGCGCACCAACTGGGCAAAGTCCTGGTACGGGCCCCAGAGCACACCGGCCGCGTCCAGCGCGCGCGCGGCCTCGGCCAAGGTGCGCTGCGCGAACCAGGGCTTGAGCACGGCCGAGATGGCGTCGCGCGCTTCGAACAGGCCTTCTTCCGTGGACAGGTCCAGCGCCATCAGCGGGCCGATCAGGGTCAGGCGCTCGCTCAAGGCCGTGGCCTTGCCGATGGCGCGCCACTGCTTTTGCGTGATGGCCACCAGCATCAGCTCGCGGCCGTCGGCGGTGGCGAAGTTGCGGCCGTAGGCGCCATAGAGGTCATTGCCCAAGGGGCCGCGCGACACGCCATTGACCTGTACGTCGGCCACATAGCCCAGGTTGGCCACGGTGGCGAGCATCACGTCGGACAGCGCCAACCGTATCTCTTGCCCCTGGCCGGTGTCGCGGCGCACGCGCTCTGCCGCCAGCAGGCCCACGGCCAGGTACAGGCCGGCGGCCACGTCCCAGGCCGGCAGCACATGGTTGACGGGCTCGCGCGTGGCGCCGGTGGCCACGGCAAAACCGCTGGCGCAGTTGACGGTGTAGTCCATGGCCGGTGAGCCGTCGGCGTTGCCCGACAGGCGCAGGGTGATGAGGTCGGGCCGCAACTGGTGCAGCGCCGCCGGGTCCATCCAGCCGCGCGCGGGCAGGTTGGTCAGCAAGATGCCGGCCTGCGCGCCCGGGGCGCAAACGATGCGCTGCGCCAGCGCCTGGCCCTCTAGCGTGTCCAGTGCCAGCACCACCGACTTCTTGCCCTTGTTCAGCCCGGCCCAGTACAGGCTGTCGCCGCTGGGTGCACGGGGCAGGCGGCGGTAGTCGATGTTGCCGCCGGGCGGGTCGATGCGGATGACTTCGGCGCCCAGTTGCGCCAGCGTCATGCCGCCCAGCGGGGCGGCAATGTAGGCCGCGAACTCGACCACGCGCAAGCCTGCCAGCGGCCCGGTGTTCATGGCTTGAAGTACTCGTCGGCCGAGCGTTGGGCGGCTTGCAGGCCCTGGTCGCGAACGGCGCGCAGAAAATTGAACTCACCCGGCCGGAAGTGCAGATTGCTCGCCCAGGCGCCCACCGCCGTGGCGGTGGCAAAGCCGGTGCCGATCTGCATCTTGGCCAGCGACGCGAAGACCACATGCTTCTCGGCCGCGATGCCGTCGCGCATCACTTGTGTGCACAAGACCGCCAGCTTCAGCGCCGCGGCGGCGAGCTCGGCGGCGGGCACCACCTCGTCGACCAGGCCGTACGCGGCGGCTTCCTGGGCGTTCCACTGCTGGCCGAAGAGCAGCAGTTCCTTGGCGCGTTTGATGCCCACCGCCGCGCACAGCATCGACAGGTCGCCGTCCACACCCACGTGGCGCCAGCGCGGGTTGCCGAAGCGGGCGGTTTCATCGGCCAGCACGAGGTCGCAGCACAGCGCCAGGTACAGGCCCACGTCCAGGCACAGGCCCTTGGCCGCCAGCACTGTGACCTTGGGGCAGTGCAGGACGCGGGTGTACAGGCCGTCGGGGCCCCACCACAGGGCGTCCAGGGCC
>JANOLY010000347.1:0-5986 GCA_031420055.1 Burkholderiales bacterium
CACCGGCCACCTCGTCACCACGCAGCTCGGCGCCGAGGACACGCTGCGCATGGTCGGCGCGGCGTTTGGTTTTCGCGTCAAGGACGTGCCCAAGAGCGAGCTGCTGATCACGCTCGAGGCCTTTCTCATCAGCCAGACCAGCAAGGGCAAGCGCTGCCTGCTGGTGGTGGACGAGGCGCAGAACCTGACGCCGCGTGCCGTGGAAGAGCTGCGCATGCTCAGCAACTTCCAGTTCGGCAACCAGGCGCTGCTGCAAAGCTTTCTGGTCGGCCAGCCCGAGTTCCGCGAGATCCTGCAACAGCCCGAAATGGAGCAGTTCCGCCAGCGCGTGGCCGCCACCTGCCACATCGGCCCGCTGGACCAGGACGAGACGCGCGCCTACATCGAACACCGGCTGAAGCGCGCCGGTGCCCAGGGCAAGCCCACGTTTGACGCGGCCGCGTTCGAAGGCATCTACAAGGCCAGCGGCGGTATCCCGCGGCGTGTCAATTCGGTGTGCGACAGGCTGTTGCTGGCCGGTTTCCTGAGCGGGCGCACGCACATCACCGGCGACGATGTGGGCGAGGTGGTGCGCGAGTTTGCCCAGGAATCCGCGGTGCCGGCCAAGGCCTAGGCCGTGGCCACCGTTGCCGGGCGCGAGGCGCTGGGCGGCAAGGAAGATGCGCTGGACCTCGACCTGGGCCGCATCGAGGTCGACGGCGACTCCGCTGCGGACATGTCGCGCCAGATCGCCGCACTCACGGCCGACCAGCGTGGCGACCAGTTGCAGCGGCTCGAGCGCAGTCTGCTGCGCCTGGAGCGCATCAACGTGCAGACCCTGACCCTGCTGCAAAAGTTGGTGGGGGCGCTGAAGAAGCCCGGGTCGGATTCGCAATGACCACCTCCAGCGGCGGCGTGGTCGTGCCCGGCCCGGTGATGTGCGTCGTCGGTGCGCGGCCGAACTTCATGAAGATGGCGCCCATCCTGCGCGCGCTGGCCAACCACGTGCCGCCGCTGCCGGCGCTGCTGCTGCACACCGGCCAGCATTACGACGCCAGCATGAGCGACAAGCTTTTTGCCGACCTGCGCCTGCCACACCCCGACATCAACCTCGAGGTCGGGTCCGGCAGCCATGCGGCGCAAACCGCCGACGTGATGAAGCGCTTCGAGCCGGCGCTGGACCAGCACAAGCCGTCATGTGTGCTGGTCGTCGGTGATGTGAATTCCACCCTGGCCTGCACGCTGGTGGCGGTGAAGAAGGGCGTGCCTGTCGTGCATGTCGAGGCCGGTCTGCGCAGCTACGACCGCAAGATGCCCGAGGAGATCAACCGCGTGCTCACCGACCAGGTCGCCGACCGGCTGTACACCACCGAGCGCAGCGCCTTGGCCAACCTGACCCGCGAAGGGGTTGACGCAAACCGCGTTTGCTTCGTCGGCAACGTGATGATCGATTCGCTGTTGAGCAATCGCGACAAGGCCCGCCCGGCCGCCGCTACGCTGCGCGAGCACGGCCTGGACGCGCGCTTGCTGCAAGGCCCGCAAGGCTACGGCGTGGTGACGCTGCACCGGCCGTCCAACGTCGACGACCCCGAGACCTTGCGCAGTTTGCTGGGCGTGCTCGCTGAGATCGCGGCCGGACTGCCACTGGTGTTTGCGCTGCATCCGCGCACACGCGCCAACATTGACAGGTTCGGCCTGGCCGCCACGCTGGACCCGACCCGCATGGCGATGCTGCCGCCCCAGGGCTATCTGGAAATGGTTGGACTGCTGATGGGCGCCACGGCGGTGCTGACCGATTCTGGCGGCCTGCAAGAAGAAACCACGGCCCTGGGTGTGCCCTGCCTGACTCTGCGCGAGAACACCGAAAGGCCCATCACCGTCGAGCAAGGCACCAACACCATGGTCGGCCGCGACTTGCAGGCCATACGCCATGGCGTGGCCGAGATACTGGCCGGCCGCGGCAAGCGCGGTCGGGTGCCCGAGTACTGGGACGGGCATGCGGCCGAACGCATCGCGGCGGACCTGCACCGCTGGCTGCTGGCCGGCGCGCACTGACCGGCGCCATGCTCGCCCCCGCCCTCACCAATGCGCTGACCATCGACGTGGAAGACTACTTCCAGGTCTCGGCCTTCGCGCCCTACATCCGCCGCGACGAGTGGGACTCGCGCGAGTGCCGGGTCGAAGGCAACGTCGACCGCATCCTGGCGCTGTTGGCAGAACGGGGCACCCGCGCCACCTTCTTCACCCTGGGCTGGGTTGCACAGCGCTACCCGCAACTGGTGAAGCGCATTGTCGAAGGCGGCCATGAGCTGGCCAGCCACGGCTATGGGCACCAACGCGCCAGCGACTTGAGCGAGCTTGAATTCACCGAGGACATCACGCGTGCCAAGCGCATCCTCGAAGACCTCTCGGGCCAGGCGGTCAGCGGCTACCGCGCGCCGAGCTTCTCCATTGGCGCCGGCAACTTGTGGGCCTTCGACGCCCTGGCCCGCGCCGGCTACCGCTACAGCAGCAGCATCTACCCCATCGCGCACGACCACTACGGCATGCCCGATTCGCCGCGTTTTGCGTACCGCGTCAGCAGCGGCGTGCTCGAGATCCCGCTGACCACGCTGCGGGTGATGAACCGCAACCTGCCGTCCAGTGGCGGCGGCTACTTCAGGCTGCTGCCGTATGCGGTGTCGCGCTGGATGTTGCGCCGCGTGAACCAGCATGACCGCGAGTCGGCCATCTTCTACTTCCACCCCTGGGAGATCGATGTCGGGCAGCCGCGTGTCGCGGGCATCGACGCCAGGACGCGATTCAGGCACTACGTCAACATCTCGCGCATGGAGCCGCGTCTGCGTTCCTTGCTCGCCGACTTCCGCTGGGGCCGCATGGACGAGATCTTTCTCGGTCGCGCGGCTGCGACGGCAGGCGTCACCGCGGCCTGACACCGATGCTGCCCACCATCGAACGTCTCGCGCCGGCAAACGCCAGCGCCGCCGCGGCCTGGGACGCCTTCGTCATGGCCTGCCCGCAAGCCACCTTCTTTCACCGCGCGGGCTGGCAGCGCATCCTGCGCGAGGTATTCCGCCACGACACCCACTTTTTGCTGGCCCGCACCGAGGGGCGCATCACCGGGGTGTTGCCGCTGGCGCATGTGAAGAGCTTTCTCTTTGGCAACGCGCTGACCAGTCTGCCCTTCGCCGTCTACGGCGGTGTGGCGGCGCTGGACGCCGCCAGCGCGCAGGCCCTTGAGGCCGAGGCGCAGCGGCTGGCGCGCGCGCTCGGCGTGCAGCACCTGGAGCTGCGTCATGTCGATCAACGCCACACCGACTGGCCTGTGCAGGACCTGTACGTGACCTTTCGCAAAGCCATCCTGCCGGACGAAGAAGCCAACATGCTGGCCATCCCGCGCAAGCAGCGCGCGATGGTGCGCAAGGGCATCAAGAACGGCCTGAAGAGCGAAATCGACACGCACGCCGGCCGTTTTTTCGCACTCTTTGCCGACAACGTGCACCGCCACGGCACGCCGGCCATGCCGCGGCGCTACTTCGACGAGCTGCTGCGCGAGTTCGGCAGCGACTGCGAGGTGCTCACCGTCACCGCGCCCGACGGCCGGGTGCTGTCCAGCGTGCTGAGCTTCTACTTCCGCGACGAGGTGCTGCCCTACTACGCTGGCGACGACGAGGCCGCGCGCGACCTGGCCGCCAACGACTTCAAGTACTGGGAGCTGATGCGCCGCGCCTGCGCCCGCGGCGTCAAGCTGTTCGACTACGGCCGCAGCAAGCAGGGCACAGGCACCTACGCCTTCAAGAAGAACTGGGGCTTCGAGCCGGCGCCGCTGCACTACGAATATTGTTTGTACAAACGCCAGTCGGTGCCGCAGAACAACCCGGCCAACGCCAAGTACAAGCTGCTGATCGGTGCCTGGCGGCGCATGCCCATCGGCATGGCGAACTGGCTGGGTCCGTTTGTGGTGCGCAACCTCGGATAGGGTGGGGGATGGCCAACCTGCTCTTCCTGGTCCACCGCATGCCCTACCCGCCGAACAAGGGCGACAAGGTGCGTTCGTTCCATCTGCTGCAACACCTGGCACAGCGGCATCGCGTGTTTGTGGGCACGTTCATCGACGACCCCGACGACGAGGTGCACGTTCCCAAGCTGCGTGGCATGTGCGCGGGTCTGCATGTCGCCCGCCTGCACCCGCGGCGCGCGCGGCTGGCGAGCCTGGCTGGCTTGCTCACCGGCGAGGCGCTGACACTGCCGTACTACCGCGACGCCGGCCTGCGCCACTGGGTCGATGCCACCATCGAGCGCGATCATATCGACGCCGCCGTCGTGTTTTCATCGTCCATGGCGCAGTATGTTGAAGGCCGCACCGGCCTGCCGACATGGGTGGACTTCGTCGATGTCGACTCGGCCAAGTGGGCCCAGTACGCGCTGCAGCACTGCTGGCCGTTGTCGTGGCTGTACCGCCGCGAGGGCCGGCTGTTGCTGGACTGCGAACGCAGGGTGGCGGCCGGGGCGCGGCGTTCGTTCTTTGCCACCGACAAAGAGGCCGATCTCTTCCGCCGCCTGGCGCCTGAATGCGCAGCCAGCGTAGCGGCCATGAACAACGGTGTCGATACCGAGTATTTTTCACCCCTGCCCACGCGGCGCTCACCCTATGCTGCGGCGGATGTACCCATCGTCTTCACTGGCGCCATGGACTACTGGCCGAACGTCGACGCCGTGGTCTGGTTCGCGCAAGAAGTGCTTCCCCGGCTGCGCGAGCAGCGGCCGTCGCTGCGCTTGTTCATCGTCGGCCGCAGTCCCGCCGCCGCCGTGCGCGACCTGGCGGGTGCGGGTGTGACCGTCACCGGCACGGTGCCCGACGTGAGGCCGTATCTGCAACACGCCGCCGTGGTGGTGGCGCCTTTGCGGCTGGCGCGCGGCATCCAGAACAAGATCCTCGAGGCCATGGCCATGGGCCGGCCGGTGGTGGCGGCGGGCGCCTGTGTCGAGGCCCTCGTCGCCCAGCCTGGCACAGAGATCGTCGCCGCTGCTGACGCCCAAACCTATGTCGACGCGATCGACGTGTTGCTGAGCGAGCCCGCCCGCGCAGCAGCCATCGGCGCAGCGGGGCGGCAGCGTGTACTGGAGAGCTACACCTGGAACGCACATCTGGCGGTGCTGGACGGGCTGCTCGAAGCACCCCCGACGTCGGCCCCGCCGCAGACCGTGCAACAGCAGACCATGAGCAAGCCGCTGCGCGGCGCAGGAGTGCATTGATGAGTGCGGTGTTGCCCGTGCCCGCCGCTTCGACCCCTTGGCGGCAATCGCTGCCGGCGCTGGGCGTGGTGCTGTTGGCGCTGTTGTGGCTGTACCGTGACACCGGCCTGGCGATGGTCGGAATCTGGGACCGTTCAGAAACCTTTGCCCACGCTTTCCTGGTGCCGCCCATCGTGCTGTGGCTGGTCTGGCGGCTGCGCTACCGGGTCGCCGAACTGACGCCGCGGCCCCAGCCCTGGACGCTGCTGCCCATGGCAGCAGTGGCCGCGGTGTGGATGCTGGGCGACCTGGCGGGTGTCAACTCGCTGACCCAGCTGATGTTCACGGCGCTGATGGTGCTGGCCGTGCCGGCCGTGTTGGGCCTGCGCGTTGCGTACGCGCTGGCGTTTCCGCTCGGGTTCCTGTTCTTCATGGTGCCCATCGGCGACTTCCTGCTCGGCGTGATGATGGAGCGCACAGCGGATTTCACGGTCGCGGCCGTTGCGCTGAGTGGTGTGCCGGTGTACCGCGAAGGCCTGAACTTCATCATCCCGTCGGGCAGTTGGTCGGTGGTGGAGGCCTGCAGCGGGGTGCGCTACCTGATCGCGTCGTTCATGGTGGGCACCTTGTTCGCCTACCTGAACTACACCTCCACGAAACGGCGCTTGATCTTCTGTGCGGTTTCAATTGCCTTGCCGGTGCTGGCCAACTGGCTGCGCGCCTACATGATCGTGATGCTGGGCCACCTGTCGAACAACAAGCTCGCGGTGGG
>JANOLY010000348.1:0-9793 GCA_031420055.1 Burkholderiales bacterium
CTCGCCCGACCTCGGCGTTGCGCCACCACCGACCGCTTCTGGCGCCACCTGCACGACGAATCCACGGCGCTGTACCGCGCGGCCGGCCGCTTCGCCTGGCACTTTGCGCGCGGCAAACTTGCCCGCGACCCGGTCTTTCGCGGCATGCTGGAGCGGGGCGATTTCAAGCACGGCGGGCGCATCGTGGACATCGGTTGTGGCCAGGGCCTGCTGGTCAGCTTGCTGCACCACTGCGCGCAGTTGGCGCAACAGGGCGATTGGCCGGTGGCCTGGCCCGCCGCACCGGTGCCCACGGCCTACACCGGCATCGAGTTGATGTCGCGCGACGTGCAACGTGCGCTGACCTCGGTGGGCGGTCTGCCGATCGCGCCCCAGTTCATCTGCGCAGACATGCGCCACACCGCGTTGCCCGACTGCGACCTGGTGGTCATCCTGGATGTCCTGCATTACGTCGACCACGCCGCACAAGACGCGTTGCTGCGCCGCGTGCGCGACGCCTTGCAGCCGCAAGGCCGGTTGCTGCTGCGGGTGGGCGACATGGACGACGTGCGCGGCTTTCGCATCAGCCAGTGGGTGGACATCGCCGTCACCTGGGTGCGCGGCCACCGTGCGCCGCCCACCTGGGGCCGCAGCTTGGCGCAGTGGTCGGCCGTGCTCACGGGCCTGGGGTTCAGCGTGCGCGCGGTGCCCATGAGCGCGGGCACGCCCTTTGCCAATGTGCTGCTGGTGGCTGATCGGGCATGAAGCTGGCCGCCCCGTGAAGCCCATCGCAATCACCCACCACACCCTGGTCACGGCGCTGGGCCAGGGGCGCGCTGCCACCTTCGCGGCGCTGCGCGACGGCCGCAGCGGCCTGGCGCGACGCGGCTTCGAGACGGCTGACATCGGCTCGTGGCTGGGTGTCGTCGAAGGCGTGGACGGGTTGGCCTGGCGCGACGACCTGGCCGACTACGACTGCCGCAACAACCGCCTGGCCGAACTGGCGCTGCGCAGCGACGGCTTTGCCAACGCCGTGCGCGCGGCCGCCGCGCGCTGGGGCGCGGCGCGGGTGGGGGTCTTCCTGGGCACCAGCACCTCGGGCATCTTGCAGACCGAAATCGCCTACCGCCACCGCGACGCCGACACCGGCGCGCTGCCCGACAGCCTGCATTACGGCCAAACCCACAACACCGCATCGGTGGCGCGCTATGTGCGTGCGGCGCTGGCGCTGGCGGGGCCGGCCTGGGTGGTGTCCACCGCGTGTTCGTCCAGCGCCAAGGTCTACGCAGTGGCACAACGTCTGATCCACCTGGGCTTGGTTGACGCCGCCGTGGTCGGCGGTGTCGACAGCTTGTGCATGACCACGCTGTACGGCTTCAAGGCGCTGGAATTGACCTCGGGCGAGATCTGCCGCCCCTGGGACGCGACGCGCGCCGGCCTGTCCATCGGCGAAGGCGCGGCCTTTGCGCTGCTGCAACGCGACGGCGCTGCACCCGCAATGGGCTGGCTGCTGGGTGCGGGCGAAAGCAGCGACGGCCACCACATGAGCAGCCCGCACCCGCATGGCGCAGGGGCCGCCCTGGCCATGCGCGGCGCGCTGGCGCAAGCGGGGCTGCGGCCCGAACAGGTCGACTACCTGAACCTGCACGGCACCGGCACACCGGGCAACGACGCCGCTGAAGACCAGGCCGTGTGCGCCGTCTTCGGCACCGCCCTGGCCTGCAGCAGCACCAAGGGCTACACCGGCCACACCCTGGGTGCCGCCGGCGGGGTGGAAGCCAGCATCGCCCTGTTGGCGCTGCAACACGGCCTGGCCCCGGCCAGCCTGAACCTGCAGCAGCAAGACCCGGGCCTGCAGGCCGGCCTGCTGCGAGCGCCCTTGCTCAAGCCGCTGAAGGTGGTGGCCAGCAACTCGTTCGGGTTTGGCGGCAGCAATGCCTGCCTGGTGTTCGGAGCGGCGGCGTGAGCGCGCCGGGCCGCTCCCAAGCGTTCATCCCGCGGCACGCAGCGCGCAGGGCCGTCTGGTGAGCACCCTCAGCGCCGACATCCTGGGCATCGGCCTGCTGGGTCCGGGTCTGGCCGACTGGGCCACGGGCGCGGCGCTGCTGCGCGACACGGCGGCGTGGCAGAACACGCCCACGGTGGTGCCGCCACCGCAGCGCCTGCCCGCCACCGAGCGCCGCCGGGCCGGCGCGGTGGTCAAGGCCAGCATCGTCGTCGCCGACCAGGCGCTGGCCGCGGCCGGCCTGGACCCGGCCACGTTGGCCACCGTGTTCAGCTCGTCCACGGGCGAGCCCGCCAACTGCCACGCGCTGTGCGAAGCGCTGGCAGCACCCGAGCGGCTGGTCTCACCCACCCGCTTCACGAACTCGGTGCACAACGCGCCCGGCGGCTACTGGCACATCGCCGTGCAGAGCATGGCGCCTTCGACCAGCCTGGCGGCCTTTGACGGCAGCTTCGCCGCCGGCCTGCTCGAAGCCATGTCTCAGGTGGCCGCCAGCCAGGCCCCCGTGCTGCTGGTCGTGGCCGACGTGCCCTACCCCGCGCCCCTGGCTGCCAAACGCGCCACGGCCGATGTGTTTGCGCTGGCGCTGCTGCTGGCGCCCGGCGCGCAAATCACGCTGGCGCTGGCCGACGAGGCCGCGCCCACGCCCTGCGGACACGCCGGCCTGGACGCCCTGCGCCTGGGCGTGCCCGCAGCGCGTGCGCTGCCGCTGCTGCAGGCGCTGGCGCGCGGCGGCGCTGCGGCGCTGGTGGTCGAAGGCCTGCCCGGCCTGAGCTTGCGGCTGAACTTGGCATGACAGTGGCACAGCCGCGACATAACGGTGGTATGACGCCGACATGAATCTCACCCCGCAAACGCTCGACCGCGACGGCATCGCCGCGCGCATTCCGCACAGCGGCAGCATGTGCTTGCTGGACGGCCTGCTCGGCTGGACCGCCGACGAAGTGCGCTGCCGCGCCAGCAGCCACCGCGACGCCACGCACCCGCTGCGTTCGCCTGGCGGCTTGTTGTCGCCCGTGGCCATCGAGTACGCCGCGCAGGCCATGGCGCTGCACGGCGGCTTGACGGCCGCGCCCGGCAGCGCCGCCTCGGCCGGTTTCCTGGCTTCAGCGCGCGCTGTCAACCTGCATGTCAGCCGCCTGGACGACGTGCCCGGCCTGCTGCTGGTCACCGCCACCCGCCTGGCCGGCGCTGATACGCACGCGCTGTACCGTTTCGAGCTGCACGACGAGAGCGGCCGCTTGCTGGTGGACGGGCGCGCCACCGTGGTGCTCAACACACCGATCAAACCGACATGACTTCACAAGTGAGCCTGACCGGCAAGCGCGCCCTCATCACCGGCGCCAGCGGTGCCCTGGGTACCGCCATCGCGCGGCGCCTGGCCGCCGATGGTGCCACCGTGCTGCTGCATGCCAACAGCAATGCCGCTGCCATCCAGGCCCTGGCCGAAGAAGTCAAAGCGGCCGGCGGCCAGGCCGAAACCCTGGTCTTCGACCTCACTGACGACGACGCCACCGCCGCGGCCGTGGCGCAAATGCTGGCAGGGGGCGCCGTGCAAATCATCGTCAACAACGCCGGCATCCACGACGACGCGGTGTTCCCCGGCATGCGCGCGGCGCAGTGGCACCGCGTCATCGATGTCTCGCTGAACGGCTTCTTCCGCGTCACGCAGCCGCTGATCCTGCCCATGTTCCGCTCGCGCTGGGGTCGGGTCATCAACATCTCGTCGGTGGCCGCTTTGGCCGGCAACCGCGGCCAGGTGAACTACGCCGCGGCCAAGGGCGCGCTGAACAGCGCCACCAAGGCGTTGAGCCTGGAAGTCGCCAGCCGCGGCGTGACGGTGAATGCCATCGCGCCGGGCATCATCGCCTCGCCCATGGCCGACGCCACTTTCGACAAGGCCATGATCGAACGCATGGTGCCCGCCAAGCGCGCCGGCACGCCCGAAGAAGTGGCCGCGCTGGCGGGCTTTTTGGCCAGCCCCGAAGCCGGCTACATCACGGGCCAAGTGATTTCGGTCAACGGCGGGCTGTACTGAATCGGCGCGGCAGACGCCGCGGCGTTGGCTTGAAAATCGCCTGACGCTTGCAGCCGCCCGCACCCGGATCCCCGCCCGCCCCAGCACCCACGCCACCAAGCCCCCGCATGCAAGACCCGCCACCTCAACAGCCCGACATCGTCATCATGGGCGGCGGCCTGGCCGGCATGACCCTGGCGCTGCAGCTGCGCCTGCGCCTGCCCGATCTGGACGTGCTGGTGCTGGAACGCCGCCGCCACCCGGTGCCGCTGGCGGCGCACAAGGTGGGCGAAAGCAGCGTCGAGATCGGCGCGCACTACTTCGAACACACGCTGGGCCTGCGCGAACACCTGCAGGGCCAGCAGCTGCGCAAGTTCGGCTTCCGCTTCTTCTTCAGCGAAGGCCGGCGCGACCTGCACCGCGTCACCGAACTCGGCGCCAGCCGACCGTTGCCGGTGCCGGCCTACCAGATCGACCGCGGCCTGTTCGAAAACTTCCTGGGCCAGGAATGCAAGCAGCGCGGCATCCGTTTCATCGACGACGCCATGGTGCGCCGACTCGAGCTGAGCGAAGGCGACACCCCGCACCGCGTGCACTGGCAGCGCCCGGGCGGGCCCGTTCAGCAGACCGAGGCGCGCTGGGTGGTGGACGCCTGTGGCCGCGCCAGCCTCATCAAGCGCCAACTCGGCCTGGCGCAAGACAACGCGCACGCCGCGCATGCGGTGTGGTTTCGCATCAGCGAGCACATCCACATCGACCGCTGGCCGCTCGAAGGCGACGCCAAGCAGGCAGCAGCCTGGCGCGCGCGCTGCGTCACGCCGACGCGCTGGCTGTCCACCAACCACCTGGTGGGAGCGGGCTACTGGGTGTGGCTGATCCCGCTGGCCACGGGCTCGCATTCGGTGGGCATCGTGGCCGACCCCAAGTACCACGCGCTGGAGCGCATGAACAGCTTCGACAAGGCGATGGAGTGGCTGCGCGAGTTCCAGCCGGCGCTGTTCGACGACCTGGACGGCAAGCGCGACAAGCTGCAGGACTTTGCTTTCTTCAAGCGCTTCAGCCACGACTGCAAACAGGTCTTCAGCGAACACCGCTGGGCGCTGACGGGCGAGGCCGGTCGCTTTCTCGACCCCTTTTATTCGCCGGGCAGCGACTTCATCGCCATTGGCAACACCTACATCACCGAGCTCGTCGCGCGCGACCGCGCCGGCCAGCGCCTGGGCGCGCACACGCAGGTGTACGAGCAGGTTTTCAAGTCCTTCCACGACAGCACGCTGGCGCTGTATGTCGACCAGTACGGCCTGTTCGGCGACCCCGAGGTGCTGCCCAACAAGGTGATCTGGGACTACACCTACTACTGGAGCGTGCTGGCGCAGATGTTCTGCCAGGAACGCCTGACCGACCTGGCCTCGCTGGGCCATCTGCGCGATGAGCTGGCGCTGTGCCAACAACTGAACATCGAAGTGCAGAAGTTCCTGCGCGCCTGGGGCGCAGTAAGCCAGCGCCGCAACCTGCCGGTGATGCTGGACCAGGCCGCGGTGCCCTGGTTTGTGGAACTCAACCGCAGCCTGCACGACAGCCGCCTGAGCGACGCCGACTACCGCGCACGCATCCGTGCCGCCGCACACACCATGCAGCGACTGGCCGGCGAGCTGCTGCAACGCGCCCTGCAAGCGCACCCCGGACTGGACGGTGGCGCGCTGCGGGCGCTGCTGCCGGCCACGGCGCTGGCGCCGGTCGACGACAGCCTGCTGTTCCCAAGTGCTGACGCGCTGATGGCCAAGCCCGCCTGACGCCGGCCCGCTCAGTGCTCAGGGCTGGAACGGCGCCAGCCCGCGCGCCCTGCGCCACACCAGCACGGGCAGGCGCAGCACAAACTCCAGCATCAGCCGCGTGTGCATCCAGCTCAGCAGCAGGTTGTCGCGGCCATAGCGGAAGTGTGAGACGCCGCCTTCATCGGCGCGCAGGTACTTCACCGGCGCGTCGAGGTTGATGGGCTTGACATGCGCCCAAGCCAGCCGCACGACGGCCTCGGTGTCGAAGTCGAAACGGCGCATCCAGGGCTGGCGCTGCATCACCGCCACCAGCGCGGCCACAGGGTAGACGCGAAAACCGTAGAGCGAGTCGGCCACCCCGGCGCCCAGGGTTTCCAGGTTGGTCCACCCGTTCGAGACGCGGCGCCCGCGCACGCGCAGCAGCGGCGCGCTGGCGTCGAAAACGGGGCGGCCCAGGATCATGGCGTCGGGCCGTGACAGCGAGGCCTGCATGAAAACCGGGATCAGATCGGCCGGGTGCTGGCCGTCGCTGTCCATGGTCAGCACATGGGTGTAGCCGGCCGCCGCCGCCTGCTGCATGCCGTGCAGCACGGCAGCACCCTTGCCGGCGTTCTTCGCCAGCACCCACACGCGCAGGCCCGGGTCAAGTGCTGCCAGCGCTTGCAGGCCTTGTGCCGTGCCGTCGGTGCTGCCGTCCACCACCACCCACACCACCGGCCACACCGCGCGCGCGGCGCGCACGGTGGCGTAGACCTGGCGGCCGGTGTTGTAGCTGGGTATCAGCACCAGGTGGGTGGACGCGGGTGGGGTCATGGTCACGGTGCAACAAACGGCGGCGCGGTACGCACGCCGGCGGCAAAGTAGGCTTGCAGCTCGTGCAGTTGTGCGGCGCTGTCCGCAAGCGGCTCGAAGCGCCGGCCCAGCCGCACCGAGAACACGATCGGCAGCGGCGGCAGCCGCCACAGCGGCCAGCCCTTGCACAGGTAGGGCGAGTGGGCGTCGATGAAGACGGTCTGGATCGGCGCGCCTGCAAGCCGGGCGATGAGGGTGACGCCACCGTGGAACGAGTTGACCGGCCGGGCCGTCGTGCGCGTGCCTTCGGGAAACATCACCAGCTGCCCGCCCTGGCGCAGGTCGTCGACAGCCAGGCGAACGAGCCCGAGCGCCGAGTCGTTGCAGATATAGCGCGCCAGGCGTGCACCCGGCCCGAGCAAGGGGTTGCGCATCAGGCTGGCCTTCATGATGCACGCGCTGTGCGGCAGTCGGGCCACCAACATCATGGCGTCGAGCATGCTCGGGTGATTGGCCACGACGATGAGCCCGGGCTCGTCGCGCAGCATGTCCAGCGCGTCGCAATGCAGCCGCATCATGCCGGCCACGCGCGCCGCGAACCAGAAGCAGCGGTAGCCCGCGGCGATGGCCGCGCGGCCCATGCGCCTGCCGGTGGCGCGCGGCAGCAAGGGGTAAAGCACAAGGGCCACCAGGTTCCACAACAAGGACCCCAGGCCCAGCAGCACCAGCATCAGCTGCAACGCCGCCCACTGCAACGGCAACCCGACCCAGCGCCGCAGGTTCAAACCAGTTCCCTCGGCGCAACGCGGTGGGCCACGCTCATGAGGGCGTGACGACGACGTTCTCGCCCTTGACCGTGCCCAGGTCCCGAATCAACTGCCGCCGCTGGCGCCAGGCGCGCCAGGTGCGCGGCAGCGCCACCAGTGAGCTGAGGTAGTACACGCCCTTGAACAACGCCAGCGAGGTCCAGATGGGCGTCTTGCCGTGGATGTCGCCGGCCAGCAGCGACATCACCGCCTCCTGCATGCGCAACGGGTTGGCCGGGTGCATGAACAGCTCCCGCATCATGGGGTTGGTCATGCGCTGGATGAACCACGAAAACTGGCGCGGGCCGTGCTGCATGCGGCGCTCAAAACGCCGCCGGGCTGCGGGGTAAGCCGCGGGGCGGTCCAACGCGGTGGCCACCGCTTCAGCGCCGTCAAACGCACTTTGCATGGCCAGGTAGACGCCCGAGGAAAACACCGGGTCGATGAAAGCATAGGCGTCGCCCAACATCAAGAAACGCTCGCCGGCACAGCGGTCGGCTTGGTAGCTGTAGTTGCCGGTGGCCCAGACCTGCTCGTCGACGAGCGTGGCGTCCTTCAGCCGATTGGCCAGTTCAGGCGCCAGCGCGATGGTGTCGGCAAAAAACTGCGGCAGCGGCTTGTCGCGCTGCTTCAGGTAGTAGGGCCAGCACACCGCGCCCACGCTGGTGCTGCCATCGGCCAGCGGAATTGACCAGAACCAGCCGTGCTGGAACCAGAAGATGCTGATGTTGCCTTCCAGCTTGCCGGGCAGGCGTTCGGCGCCGCGGAAGTGGCCAAAAAGTGCGGCGCTGTTGTGCTGGCAGTTCTTTCGCTTCCACAGGTTCTGGGTCGCCAGCAGCGTGTCGCGGCCGCTGGCGTCGACGACAAACTTCGCCCGCCAGCGCTGCGGGGCGCCGTCGCCCTGCACGGCGTCCACGGTGGCGCCGGTATCGTCGAAGGCCACGTGCTTGACCTGACAGCCCTCCAGTGTTTGTGCGCCGCTGGTCGCAGCATTGCGAAAGAGGATGTTGTCGAAATCAGCACGGCGCACTTGCCAGGCCAGCGGCATGCTCTTGTCCCAGGCGTCGCCGAACTCAACAAAGGTGCGGTGGCTGTGCTGCGGCGAGCAGAACTCGACACCCCACTTGGCCATGCCGATGGCCTCGACCTCTGCACGCACGCCCAGGCGTTCGAGCAAGGGCACACCAGCCGGCAGCAGCGATTCACCGATGTGAAAACGCGGGTGATGGGCTTTCTCGAGCATCACCACTTGGCGGCCCTGGCGTGCCAGCAAGGTGGCCATGGTTGCGCCCGCGGGCCCACCGCCAACGATGAGCACGTCGCAATGGCGGGCCGCGTCATGCGTCGGGCCAGAATGGGGGGAGTCTGTCGTCGCCTCGGTCATGACATCTCGCCCTCGCGGGCTGGCTGGTGCGGGGGCTCACTGCGTTGTGCTGAGCAACCCCGAGTATCGCAAAGCCCTCTGCATGAACGACCCCACCGCCCCGCCCTTCGCACCGCCGCCTGTTGCCGCCTGTTGCCGGCTGGCAGGCCCGCCTGCGGCTGCGCTTGTGGCGCTACCTGGCGCTGAAGTTCGTCGGCATCGGCGCCTTCATGGCGGTCTTCTTTCTCGGCTACTTCCATACCCTGCGTTACCCGGTCTACCCGGTGTTCGAGATGCCGCGAACGGCGCTGGACCATCTCATCGCCTTTCAACCGCAGGCCATGCCGGCCTATGTCTCGCTGTGGGTCTATGTGGGTGTGGCGCCCGGACTGCTGCTGACGCTGAAGGAGCTCGTGGTCTACGGTCTTTGGGCCACGGCGATGTGCGCCACGGGTTTGGCCATCTTCTACTTCTGGCCCACGGCGGTGCCGCCGTACCGCGTGGATGTGGCTGACTTCCCGGGCTTCGGCCTGCTGCAGGGGCTGGATGCCTCAGGAAACGCCTGCCCGTCGCTGCACGTCGCCGCCGCCGTGTTCACCGCGATCTGGGTTGAACGACTGCTGCGCATCGTGGGAGTGCCGCCAACGCTGCGCGTGCTGAACCTGATCTGGCTGCTTGCCATTGCCCATTCCACCGTCGCCATTCGGCAGCACGTGGTGCTCGACGCCGTGGCTGGCGCCGCCCTGGGTGCACTGTTTGCCGTCGCGGCCATTCACTTTGGTCCGGCGATCGGACGCTGCACGCCGCGCCCGTAGCGTAGGCGGCGCAACGCGGGCTCGCCGGTATCGGCCGAATCACCGCCAGCGCGAATGCGGCCCGTGAATGCGACCCGACATGGGCCCGTATGATTCCCAGGCCACCCCTGGGCCTGCCCTACTTCGGATGTTGAAAGTGCTGCTTGACTGAACTGCTCAACGCCAAGACCGCTTACTTGATCGTCATGTTGGTGATCTTCAGCCTGCCGTGGTTGCTTTGGCGGCTGGGACGCACAGATGC
>JANOLY010000349.1:0-15438 GCA_031420055.1 Burkholderiales bacterium
CTGCTGGGCAACACCTTCAACCAGGTCAACGAACATTTCGGGCGCATGTTCCCCGTGCTCTTCGGTGGCGGTACGGCGCGGCTGGTGATGACGGGCGGCGAGATCCTCGATTCCGGCGTGCAAGTGATGGCGCAGCCGCCGGGCAAGAAGAACAGCACCATCCATTTGATGTCTGGCGGCGAAAAGGCGTTGACCGCCATCGCCCTGGTGTTTGCCATCTTCCAGCTCAACCCGGCACCGTTTTGCTTGCTTGACGAGGTCGACGCACCGCTGGATGACGCCAACACCGAGCGCTACCGCAAGCTCGTCACCGAGATGAGCGTGGGCACTCAGTTCCTGTTCATCAGCCACAACAAGATTGCCATGGAGATGGCCGAAAAACTCATCGCCGTGACGATTCAAGAGCAGGGCGTGTCGCGCATCGTGGCGGTGGACATGGAGGCGGCCGTCTCGATAGCCGAAGCCGCATGAACATCAGCCTCACCGCCGCGCTGGGCTTGCTGGGTGCGGCCGTGTTGTTGGCCGTGCTGCTGCACGGCTGGTGGCGCACAAGGCGCGCGGGGCCACGCCAAGCACTGGCCGAGCCCACACCCGCGGCCGACCGCCAGGACCCGGCGCTGGGGGCCGAGGCCGGTGCACAGGCCGATCTGCCTGCCGCCGCCGCTCAGCGCCTGCTGCCGCGGCGTGTGGCGCGGCTGGACGCACTCATAGACGCCATCGTGCCCCTGGCATTGGACGCGCCCGTCACCGGCGAGGCGGTGCTCGCCCACCTGCCACCATCGCGCCGCGCCGGCAGCAAGCCTTTCTACATCGAGGGGCTGGACGCCGAGTCGGGCGAGTGGGACACGCCCGCATCGGGCCGCCGCTATGGCGAGCTGCAGGCCGGCGTGCAACTGGCCAACCGCAGCGGGCCGCTCAACGAGATCGAGTTTTCCGAGTTCGTGCAAAAGGTCGAGGTCTTTGCCGAGGCCCTGGGCGCCAGCGCCGACGTGCCCGACATGTTGGACGTCGTAGCCCGCGCGCGTGAACTTGACGGGCTGGCCGGCCCGCTGGACGCGCAGCTCACGCTCACGCTGCGCTCCAACGGCGTGGCCTGGTCGGTCGCCTACGTGCAGCAGGTGGCCTTGCGCCTGGGCTTTGTGCCCGGCAGCGTGCCGGGCCGGCTGGTGGTGCCGTCAGAAGAAGCGGGCACGCCGCCCCTGCTGGTGCTGACCGTGGACGCGCAAGCCGCCTTGGCCGAATCGCCCCAGGACAGCGCCGTGCGCGACTGCCTGTTGGCGCTGGACGTGCCCCAGTCCCCCGAGAGCGCCGAGCCCTTCCCCGCATGGCACCGCGCTGCCACGTCTTTGGCCGAGGACCTGGACGCCACCGCCATCGACGACCAGGGCCACCCCGTCACGCTGCACGCCTTTGCCGGCATCGGCCAGGAGCTGAACCAGCTGTACCGGCGGCTTGAAGCGCTGGACTTGGCGGCCGGTTCGGCGGCGGCGCGGCGGCTGTTCAGCTGACGGCCGGCGCCTGGCGCGGACGGCCGGCGTGACTACGGCGCCGGCACGCTGCCGCCCACCGGCTCGATCAGCCGCGTGGGCTCACGCATCAGCACGAACTCCTCCGCCGCCGTCGGGTGCATGGCGATGGTCTTGTCGAAGTGGGCCTTGGTGGCCCCGGCCGTCAGCGCCACGGCCAGGCTTTGCACGATCTCGGGGGCGTCGTCGCCCATCATGTGCACGGCCAGCACGCGGTCGGTGCTGGCGTCGACCAGCAGCTTCATGTGGGTGCGTTCGCTGCCACCGATGAAGGCCTGCTTCATGGGCCTGAAGTCGGTCTCGAAGACCTTCAGCCGCAGGCCTTGGGCGCGTGCGGCGGTCTCGGTCGGCCCGCAACTGGCCAGCGGCGGCAGCATGAAGACGGCGCTGGCGACCAGGCTCAGGTCCACCTGGCGTGGCGCGGCGCCGAACAGCGAATCGGCCAGGGCGCGGCCTTCGGCGATGGCCACCGGCGTGAGGTTGTAGCGGTTGGTCACGTCGCCGATGGCGTGCACGCCAGGAGCGCTGGTCTGCAGCGTGGCCGACACGGGCACGGCGCCGTCCTGATCGGTGGCGATGCCGACGCTTTCCAGCCCCAGGCCCTGCGTGTTCGGCCGCCGGCCCGTGGCGTTGAGCACCCAGGGATAGCTCACCGCCCGCTCGTCGCCCAACAGCAGCAGGAAGCCTTCAGGCGTGCGCTGGATGCGTTGTGGCACGCGGCCAGGGTGCAGTTCCACACCGGCCGCCTGCAAGGCACTGGCGGCTGCCGTGCGCAGCATGTCGTCAAAGCCCCGCAAGGGCAGCTGGGCGCGGTAATACAGGCTCACGGCCACGCCCAGGCGGGCCAGCATGCTGGCGAACTCCACGGCGATGTAGCCGCCACCGACGATGGCCGCGCGCTCGGGCAGGCTGCGCAAATCGAGCAGGTCGTCGCTGGTGGCGCAGGCCTCAATGCCGGGAATGCTGTCGCGCACGGGCGTGCCGCCGGTGGCGATGAGCACATGGCGTGCCGTCAGCACGCGCTCGCCGACGCGCACGCGGTTGGGCCCGTCCAGCCGGGCCCAGCCTTCGATCAGTTCGACCTGGCTGGCGGCCAGCAACTGGCGGTAGATGCCCTCCAGGCGGTCCGTCTCGGCGGCCTTTTGTGTGGCCCAGCGCGCCATCTCGAAGCGCGGCTCGTCCAGCGTCCAGCCATAGCCCCGTGCCTGGGCGAAACCAGCGCCGAACTGCGCCGCGTACATCAGCAGCTTCTTGGGCACACAGCCGCGGATGACGCAGGTGCCACCGACGCGGCTGCCTTCCACCACGGCGACCTTGGCGCTGTGCAGCGCAGCGCGGCGCGAGGCGGCCACGCCGCCGGAACCGGCGCCCAGGGTGATGAGGTCGAAGTCGTATGTCATGGCTGGCCTTTGCTGGGGTACGGGAGAATGTCTCACATGCTCAAAGACGATGAAGTCCGCCGCGCCGCCGAGTTGCGGGCGCTGCTGCAACACCACGGCCACCGCTATCACGTGCTTGACGATCCGCAGATTCCGGAAGCCGAGTACGACCGGCTGTTTCAGGAGCTGCAGGCGCTGGAGGCGGCGCACCCGGCGCTGCTGACACCCGACTCGCCCACGCAGCGCGTGGGGGGCCGCGTGCTCGACGGTTTCGCGGCCGTGCGCCATGTCGTGCCCATGCTGAGCATACGCACCGAGACCGACACCACCGCGGCCGGCGCTGAAGCCTTCGATGCCCGTGTGCGCCGCGAACTCGGCCTGGCCGATGACGCGCCGCCGGTGGAATACGCCGCCGAGCTGAAGTTCGACGGCCTGGCCATCAACCTTCGCTACGAAGCCGGCGTGCTGGTGCAAGCGGCCACACGGGGCGACGGCGAAACGGGTGAAGACGTGACCCAGAACATCCGCACCATCGGCCAGATTCCCTTGCGGCTGAACGGGGCGGCGCCTGCGGTGCTGGAGGTGCGCGGCGAGGTCTACATGCGCCGCCGCGACTTCGAGCGTATGAACGAGCGCCAGCGTGAGAAGGGCGAGAAAACCTTCGTCAACCCGCGCAACGCCGCGGCCGGTGCGGTGCGCCAGCTGGACCCGGCCATTGCCGCCCAGCGGCCGCTGAGCTTCTTCGCCTACGGCTTGGGTGACGCCCCGGGCTGGCAGCGCCCGGCCACGCACAGCGCGCTGCTGGACAGGCTGGCCGGCCTGGGCTTGCCGGTGTGCACTGAGCGCTGCACGGCGCGTGGTGCGGCTGGGTTGGTTGCGTTTCACGAGCAGATCAGTGCCAAGCGCGATGCCTTGCCCTTCGACATCGACGGTGTGGTCTACAAGGTCAACGCTGTTGAACTGCAACAGCGGCTGGGGTTCGTCACCCGTGAGCCGCGCTGGGCGGTGGCGCACAAGTACCCGGCGCAAGAGCAGATCACACGGCTGAATGGCATCGACATCCAGGTTGGCCGCACCGGCAAGCTCACGCCCGTGGCCAAGCTGGAGCCCGTGTTCGTGGGCGGCACCACGGTGAGCAATGCCACGCTGCACAACGTCTTCGAGCTGCGCCGCAAGGGCGTGCGCATCGGCGACACCGTGGTCGTGCGCCGCGCGGGTGACGTGATTCCCGAAGTCGTGGGCCGTGTGCCCGGCGTGCGCGCGGCCTATGTGCGCAACTTCCGCATCGCACGCGGCTCGGGCTGCCCGGTGTGCGCCAGCGCCGTGCAGCGCGAAAGGGGCGGCATGGACTACCGCTGCACCGGCGGCCTGTTCTGCGGCGCACAGCGCAAGCAAGCGCTGCTGCACTTTGCCAGCCGCCGGGCGATGGACATCGAAGGCCTGGGCGACAAGATCGTTGACCAACTCGTCGACACCGGGTTGATGCACAGCCTGCCCGAGCTGTACGCCCTGGACATGGTCTCGCTGAGCAGCCTGGATCGCATGGGCGAAAAGAGTGCTGCCAACCTGGTGGCTGCGGTCGCCGGCAGCAAGCGCACCACGCTGGCGCGCTTCATCTATGCCCTGGGCATACGCCAGGTGGGCGAGACCACGGCCAAAGACCTGGCGCGCCACTTCGGCGGCCTGCAGCCCTTGATGGCGGCCAGCATCGATGAACTGCGCCAGGTGCCCGATGTCGGGCCCGTGGTGGCGCACAGCATCCACACCTTCTTTGCGCAGCCGCATAACGCCGAAGTGGCGCAACTGCTCAGCGACCCGGACGGCATCGCCATCCACTGGGCCGAGCACGCACCCGTGCTGGGCCCGCAGCCGCTGGCCGGCAAGAACCTGGTGCTCACGGGCACCTTGCCCACGCTGGGTCGAGAAGAAGCCAAGGCCCTGGTCGAAGCCGCGGGCGGCAAGGTGGCCGGTTCGGTGTCGAAGAAGACGAGCTATGTGGTGGCAGGTGCCGAAGCCGGCAGCAAGCTCGACAAGGCGCGCGAGCTGGGTGTGCCGGTGCTCGACGAAGACGGGCTGAAGGCCTTGCTGGGCGGTGATGCGGCCCAGCTTGCGCCACAGGCCAGTGACGAAATTTGAACAACCCGGGAGTGCTGTGACATGGCCGTACACGAAATTCTGAAGATGGGCGACCCGCGCTTGCTGCGCGTGGCGCAACCGGTGCAGCACTTCGGCACGGCCGAGCTGAGCACGTTGATTGCCGACATGTTCGACACCATGCACGCCGCCAACGGCGCGGGGCTGGCAGCACCCCAGATCGGTGTGGATCTGCAGCTGGTGATCTTCGGCTTCAGCCACAACCCGCGCTATCCGGATGCGCCGCCGGTACCGGCCACCGTGCTCATCAACCCCGTCATCATGCCGCTGGGCGATGAATGGGTGGACGGCTGGGAAGGCTGCCTGTCGGTGCCCGGCCTGCGCGGCCAGGTGCCGCGCCTGGCGCGCATCCGCTACAGCGGCAAAGACGCGACTGGGGCCGACATCGTGCGCGAGGCCGAGGGCTTCCACGCCCGTGTCGTGCAGCACGAATGCGACCACCTCATCGGCCGCCTGTACCCCACGCGCATGACCGACCTCACCCAGCTGGGCTACACCAGCGTGCTGTTCCCCGACCTGGACCCCGCCGCCGACGACTGAACCGCCTCCCGCCCGGTCGAGCGCATTGCAGCAAGGCTTTACAAGCCGTGCGTCAGCCAAACAGCGAGCCGCCGCGTTGAGCGGGGATGCTGCACACACGACCCACCGGGCTCATCGCGCTTGTTGCCGCCTTCATGGCGCTGCTGCTGACCGGCACAGCCTGGTCGCAAGACGACCCACCGGGCCGCGTTGGCCGGGTGGCCGATCTGCACGGCGGCGTGCTGTGGTTCGACCACGAAAGGGGCCAGTGGACCGAGGCCGAGCGCAACCGCCCGTTGACCACGGGCGACCGCCTGTCCACCGCGCCCGAGGGCCGGGCCGAGTTGCGTGTGGGCTCCACCGTGCTGCGCCTGGGCGGCGCCAGCGAACTGGAGGTGCTGCGTCTGGACGACGAACGTCTGAGCTTCCAGCTGCACAGCGGCCACCTGGCGCTGCGCGTGCGTTCGCGCGAGGTCGCGGCCGAGATCGACATCGTCACCGCTGAAGCGCGGCTGCAGCCGCAGCGCGCCGGGCACTACCGCTTCGACCGCATCGACGACACCACGCACGCGGGTAGCTGGCGCGGCGACTTGGCTGTCGAAGGCACGGCGGGTTTTGTCATCGCCACCGGCCAGCGTGCCGAGCTGTGGCGGCAAGGCCCGCGCGGTGAATTGCGCCAAACCTGGAACACCTTGCCCGACGACGACTTCTCGCGCTGGGTGGCGCGCGACGACGGCCGCGACGAACGCACGGCGTCAACACGTTTTGTGTCGCCCGAAATGACTGGCGCCGAAGACCTGGACCGCGTCGGCCGCTGGGACCGCCACCCCGATCACGGTGCCATCTGGTACCCCACCGAGGTGCGCCCCGGCTGGGCGCCTTACCGTTACGGCCGCTGGGCCTGGGTGCGGCCCTGGGGCTGGACCTGGGTCGACGAAGCGCCCTGGGGCTTCGCACCTTTCCACTACGGTCGCTGGCTGTCGTGGAACGGGCGTTGGGGCTGGGTGCCAGGCGCGTACGTGCCGCGGCCGGTGTTTGCGCCGGCGCTGGTGGCCTGGGTGGGCGGGCCGCAGTTTGGTGTGGCTATCAACATCCGTGGCCCGGTGGTGGGCTGGGTGCCGTTGGCGCCGCGTGAGGTGTATGTGCCCAGCTATCGCCACACGCCGCGCCACCGCGACCGCATCAACGATCACGGACACGGCAGCGCGAACGACGGCGTGCACGGCCCGCAGCGGCCGCACGGCGCACGGGGCTACAGCAACCAGGCCGTGCCGGGTGCGGTGACGGTGGTGCCGCACGACACCTTGCACCGCCGCGGCTCGGTGGGTCGCGACGCGGCTGACCTGCGTGAACGCCACCGCGGCGCCGAGTGGTCTTCGTCGCCGATGACAGCCACAGCGCCGCCGCCGGGGCCGCAGGCCGTGCAGTCCCCGCCGCAAGGCGTGCCCATGGGCCCGACGCGGCCCCCGCATCTGCGCGAACCGCGCGTGTCGCCACCGGCCCTGGTGCCCAGCCCCGTGCCTATGCAAGAGGGGCCGCCGCCGCAGGGCGATGTGATGCACGGCCCGCAACGCCCGCGCAGCGGCGGACAGGCGCATACCGAACCACGGCGCGACCGGGTTGAACGGGTTGACCGCGGCGGCGACAGCAATGGCGTGCGTATCGAGCGCAGCGACCGTACCGAACGCAGTGACCGTACCGAGCGCAGCGAGCGCTTAGACCGGCAGGACCGCGTCGAACGTGTCGGCCCGCCGGCACCCGCCTGGCGTTCAGCGCCTGCGGCTCCATTGATGGTGCCGCAAGCTGCACCGCCGGCCACCCCGCCGCGGCCCGCGGCCCAGGCCATGCCGCAGCCCACACCGCAGCCCACGCCGCAGGTGATGGGCCCGTCCAGGCCCGCCGCACCCCCGGCTGCTGCGCCCGCAGCACCGCCCAGGCCCACGCCGGGCGAGCGTGAACACGGCCGTGAGCGTGATGCCGCGGGCGGTGACGGCGAGCGCCGGCGCGGCAACAACCCAGGCCGCGAGACCGAGGCTCAACGCTGATCCCCTGGGCCCGCCAGTCGCTGGCGTGGCCGCCTTCAGCGCAGCAGAGGTCGCAGCACCGGCCAGACGTTGTCCAGCATGCGCGGCTGGGCCGCGGCCGTGGGGTGGATGCGGTCGGGCTGGAACAGCGCCACCGGGTCGGGGCCGTCGGCCACACCGGCCAGGAAGAAGGGCACCAGCGCCGTGCCTTCGTTCTTGGCCACCTGCGCAAACAGCGCCAGGAAGTCGTCGCCGTACTGGCGCCCATAGTTGGGCGGCACGGCCATGCCGGCGATCAGTACCCTGGCCCCCGCGGCATTCGCGGCGCGCGCCATGGCCGTGAGGTTGTCGCGCGTCATGGTCAGCGGCAGGCCGCGCAGGGCGTCGTTGCCACCGAGTTCGATAAGAACGATCTGCGGTTGGTGCGACTTCAGCAACGCCGGCAGGCGCGAGCGCCCGCCCGCTGTGGTGTCGCCGCTGATGCTGGCGTTGACCACCTTCACGGGCAATTTCTCCGTTGTGATGCGCTTTTCCAGCAAGGCCACCCAGCCGGCGCCGCGGGCCAGGCCGTACTCGGCCGACAGGCTGTCGCCCACCACCAGCAGCGTGCGCCTTGCCCCCTGGGCCAAGGCGGTCGTGACCATGCCCGCGGCGGCCAACAAGCCAAGCAAGCTACAGTGCCGCAGACAGGCGCGCCGCGCCGCGAAAGAAGATGAAGTCTCGATGTCTGAACCGATCATTGCCGTACAAAACGTCACCAAGCAGGTGGCCGATTCCACCGGGACGCTGACCATTCTCCATGAGATAGCTTTCGAGCTGCGCCCGCGCGAGTCGGTGGCCATCGTGGGCGCCTCGGGCTCGGGCAAGAGCACCTTGCTGTCCATCCTGGCCGGGCTGGATGTGCCCACCAGCGGCACCGTGGTGCTGGCCGGCAGCGACTTGTTCAAGCTGGACGAAGACGAACGCGCCGCGCTGCGGTCGCGCCAGGTGGGTTTTGTTTTCCAGAGTTTTCAACTGTTGGGCAACCTGACGGCGCTTGAAAACGTGATGCTGCCGTTGGAGCTGATGGGCCGCCCCGATGCGCGCGAAGCAGCCACCGAGATGCTCAAGCGCGTGGGCCTGGCCGAGCGGCTGCGCCACTACCCCAAGGTGCTGTCGGGCGGTGAACAACAGCGTGTGGCGCTGGCCCGGGCTTTTGTCGTGCGACCGGCGCTGCTGCTGGCTGATGAGCCCACCGGCAGCCTGGACTTCGCCACCGGCGAAACCGTGATGGCGCTGATGTTCGAGCTCAACCGCGAAGCCGGCACGACACTGGTGCTGGTGACGCACGACCAGGGCATTGCCGCGCGCTGCGACCGCCAGTTGCACATTGAGGCCGGGCGGCTGCTGCCCTGATCCCGGGCTGCCAGCGCTGTCGGTGGGCGCTGCGCCTACAGGCCCTGGCGTTGCAGCGCGGCGTTCAGTGACAAGCGCAGCGTGTTGGCGCTGTCGGCCAGGTGCGCGGTGGAGTCGGCGTCGCCCGCGGTGCCGCCGCGGCGCTTGATCGCTGCGTCCAGCCGCGCCAGCAGGCCCAGGGCCTGCACCCGCATCTGCCCGCGCGCGTCAACGCGCGCCGCACCCGCTGGGCGCAGCACCGCCGTGGACAGGCGGTTGATATGGTCGCGCTGCAGTTCACGCCGCGCCTGGATGATGGGTTGCTTGCTGCCCAGCTCGGCCCAGACCTCATCGGACAAACGGCTGTACAGCTCGCCCAGCAGGAAGGCGTCGGCCGGACGGTCGAGCTTGCCCACGTTTTCGATCAACCGGCTGGCAATGGACTCGTGCATCAGGTAGCCCAGCGTGGCGCGCTGCAGGCCCAGCAACTGCTGCGGCAACGAAAACGCCGGCGGCGGGCCCACGCCGTCGGCGTAGTCCATGAAGTCGGGTGCCAGGCGCCGCTGCAGGCCCGGTGACAAGGCCAGTGAATCCACCGACAGCACCGACTTGACGATCAAGTCCAGCGCCTGGCGCTGCACCGCAGCGGGCACCGGCTGCAGCGGGTCGCGCCCGCTGCCGGGGAAGTCGCGCAGCGTGCGCACGCCGCCGATCTGGCGCACCAGCACGGCCACCGCGCGCCAGGCATCGTTGACGGCATAGCCGATGGAGCGCTGCAGCACGGCGTAGTCGCGCTCAGGCGACAGCACGCGTGTCTCTTGGCGCTTGAACAGGTCGCGCACGATGTCCAGGCGCTTGGCGGCAAAGGCGATGGGGTCCGAGCCCAGGTCCATTTGCAGCGTTTCCGGGTCCAGGCCAAAGGCGGCGTCTTCGTCGGTGCCATAGGCCAGCAGGGTCTCGGCACTGCGCGCGGCGATGCGCTGCAACTCGGCCTTCTCGGCCGCCGGCGTGGTGCCCGCGGGCAGCGGCTTGTAGGCGTACTCGATGGCCCAGTAGTCGTAGGGGCCCAGCGCGGTGTGAAAGGGCATGCCCGCACGTTCGCCGGCCCGGGCCAGGTTGACGGGGTTGTATTCCATCACTGAACCGGTGGTGCCATGGGCGCGCGTGAATTCGGGGTCGGACAACTGCGCTTCGGTGTACACCCGCGAGGCGCGGAAGTTGTGGCGCAGGCCCAGCGCGTGGCCCACCTCGTGCATGATGGAACCCTTCACATAGTCCAGCACAAACTGCTGGGCGATGGGGCTGTCGGGTTCCAGGTTGCCGCGGGCCTGCAACACGTCCAGCGCGTAGCCCATTTGCTCGCCCGAAAAGGCCGCGTGCTGGCACCAAGCAGCGTGTTGATGACCGCTTGACGCCGGCTGCGGGTCCATCAGGGCCTGGGCCATGGCGGCTTGTCCGCCGGCCAGCACTTGCGATCGCATGAAGCGCGCCGAGCGCGCGGTCAGGCCCTCGAACGCGATGTCGGCGTCCAGTATCTCGCCCGTGCGCGGGTCCACGTGGCTGGGGCCGATGGCACCGAAGACCGGGTCGGCGTTGAGCATCCAGCGCACCGACGCGTAGCCGAAGTCCAGCGTGTCGTAGGTGGCGTCGTCGGGTTGCTGTTGCACGGCCAAGGCACCGGTGAAGCCGATTTTCTCGAAGGCCTTGTTCCATTCCAGGATGGCGCTGCGCACCGTTTCGCGGTAGGCCAGTGGCACGTTGCGGTCTATCCAGAAGGTGATG
Organism: Burkholderiales bacterium; assembly: GCA_031420055.1. Lineage (GTDB taxonomy): Bacteria > Pseudomonadota > Gammaproteobacteria > Burkholderiales > Burkholderiaceae_C > Rubrivivax. Next base: position 10,759 of record JANOLY010000349.1, read on the forward strand.
GGCTGCACCGGCTCGGACATCGCCGCGGCCGGGTCCTTCTTCTCGAGCCGCCAGCGGTTGATGACGCGCTGGCGTGGGCTGGCTTGCAAGTCGTCGCTGAAGTCCAGCGTGCTCGTCGTGAACATGCCCACGCGCGGGTCGGCAGCGCGTGTGGCCATGGGCTGGGCCGGCAGCGTCGCCAGCGAAAAACTCAGGCCTATGAGCATGCTGCGCGAATCGGGCAAGAAGCGCGCGCCTGGCGTGGCGACCTGGCCCAGCAAGGCGGCCAGCGGGTTGTTGGGCTGGGCGCCGCCGCCGCCGTAGAAGTGGTTCTGAGTTTCTATGGTCAGTGCTGCCGGCGTGCCGCGCACGGCGGTGATCACGGAGTTGGCGCGGTCCATCAAATAGCCGCCGCGCAAGCCGCGCTGCAGCATCATGCCCACGCCCAGCATGTCCGACAGGAACAGCGGGTTGGCCTCGATCAGCACGCTCTTGCGGTCCGGGTGCGGCTGGCTGGCCACGGCCGTGGCGCCCAGCAGACTGGCCGAGTAGGACGAGGCCACCGCACGCGCCTCGGGCGTGCCGGCCTTGGCCGTGACTTCCAGGTTGGGCACCTGCAGGCGCACCTGGTTGTAGACACGCACGAACTCCACCACCTGCGGCCCGCCCGCGCCGTTGATCGGCAGGGCCATCAGCCCGCCCAGCACCCAGGCCTCGCCGATGCCGTTCTTGATCTTGGGGCTGAGCAAGAAGCGCTGGTTGAAGTTCTCTGGCGCCAGCTCGATCCAGACCTTGTCTTCCTTCTGCCACAGCGTCAACGGGCCGTCGATGCGGCGCGCGTCCTTGATGATGGTGGCAAAGCTTGGTGGGCCCGGCGGCGTGGCCGTGGCTGGCGGGGCGCCCGGCGGGCGCACCGTGCCGGCTGCCGGGGCCGAAGCCGATGCGGCAGGCGCTGCTGCGAATGCCACGGCGGTTGCTGCTGCTGTTGCTGCGACCGGCGCCGCGGGCGCGGTGGCGGCGGGGCGCGCTGGCGGTGTGGCCGGCGCGGCAGCAACCGCGGCGGGTGTGCTTGCCTTGGCCGGCGCCGCCGGCGCGGGGGCCGGCGGCGTGGCCGCGCAGCCCGCGAGCAAAGCGGCGGCCAAAGCCGCAGTGGCAGGACGGAAGGAATTGCGACAACGCATGAAAGTGCCCTGAGCGACTGGCGCGCCAACGATGTCAGGGCATTGTCGGCCAAAGCCGGCCGCAGCGCACCAGCCTGCCGTGTGGCTGTTCACGGCCCGCAGCCGCATGGCCGCGGGGCAGCGCGGTGCTTACTTGATGGGCTTGAAGCGCATGCGCTTGGGCCGCGCGCCTTCTTCACCCAGGCGTTTCTTCTTGTCGGCTTCGTATTCCTGGTAGTTGCCGTTGTAGAAGACCCATTGCGAGTCGCCCTCGGCAGCCAGGATGTGGGTGCAGATGCGGTCCAGGAACCAGCGGTCGTGGCTGATGATCATCGCGCTGCCGGCAAACTCCAGCAACGCTTCTTCCAGCGCGCGCAGGGTTTCCACGTCGAGGTCGTTGCTGGGCTCGTCCAGCATCAGCACGTTGCCGCCCTTGGCCAGGGTCTTGGCCAGGTGCAGCCGGCCGCGTTCACCGCCGGACAGGCTGCCGACACGCTTTTGCTGGTCGTTGCCCTTGAAGTTGAAGCGCCCCAGGTAGGCGCGGCTGGGCATCACAAACTTGCCGACGATGATGTTGTCCAGCCCGCCCGAGACGTCTTCACACACCGTCTTGTCGTCGCCCAGGCTTTCGCGGCTTTGGTCTACGAACGCCGGCTGCGCCGTCTTGCCGATCTTCACCTCGCCGGAGTCGGGCGCTTCCTTGCCCTGGATCATGCGGAACAGCGTGGACTTGCCCGCGCCGTTGGGGCCGATGATGCCCACGATGGCGCCGGCCGGCACCTTGAAGCTGAGCTTGTCGATGAGCAAGCGGTCGCCAAAGCTCTTGCTGACCGCGTCGAACTCGATCACCTCGTTGCCCAGGCGCTCGGCCACGGGGATGAAGATCTCATTCGTTTCGTTGCGCTTTTGGTATTCGACGTCGCTCAGCTCTTCAAACCGCGCCAGGCGGGCCTTGCTCTTGGTCTGGCGCGCCTTGGCGTTGGAGCGCACCCACTTCAGCTCTTCCTTCATCGCCTTCATGCGCGCGTCTTCGCTCTTTTGCTCGACCTCCAGGCGCTTTTCCTTCTGCTCCAGCCAGTCGGAGTAGTTGCCCTTCCAGGGGATGCCGGCGCCGCGGTCGAGCTCAAGAATCCACTCGGCCGCGTTGTCCAGAAAGTAGCGGTCGTGGGTGATGGCCACCACCGTGCCCGGGAAGCGCTGCAAGAAGTGCTCCAGCCACTCGACGCTTTCGGCGTCCAGGTGGTTGGTGGGCTCGTCGAGCAGCAGCATGTCGGGCTTGCTCAGCAGCAGCCGGCACAGTGCCACACGGCGCTTTTCGCCGCCGGAGAGCTGGCCGATCTTGGCGTCCCAGGGCGGCAGGCGCAGCGCGTCGGCGGCCAGTTCCAGCTGCAGGTCGGTGTTCTCGCTGCCGGCCGCGGCAATCACGGCTTCCAGCTCGGCCTGCTCGGACGCCAGCTTGTCGAAGTCGGCGTTTTCGTCGGCGTATTCGGCATAGACCTCGTCCAGCCGCTTCTTCGCGGCCAGCACGCCGCCTATGCCTTGCTCCACACACTCGCGCACCGTGTCGTCAGGCGGCAGCAGGGGTTCTTGCGGCAGGTAGCCGATGTTCAGGCCCGGCATGGGCACGGCCTCGCCCTCGAACTCCTTGTCCACGCCGGCCATGATCTTGAGCAGCGTGCTCTTGCCCGAGCCGTTGACGCCCAGCACGCCGATCTTGGCGCCGGGGAAGAAGGACAAGGAAATGTTCTTCAGGATCTGCCGCTTTGGCGGCACGATCTTGCCGACGCGGTTCATGGTGAAGACGTACTGGGCCATGGAGGTCAATCTCGAAAGGGGGAATCGGGAGGGGCGGGCCCGCGCCTGCGGGGTACCCATGAGCCTGGATTATCCCGGACAGCAGCGCCGCCACTGCAAAGGTCGCACGATGCCGCCGGTGTCGCGGCAGGCTGAATGCCCTTGAAGCCGGGGCCGGGTGCCCCACCTTGAGGTCTCCACCCACCCAAGGCGCGCCATGAATACCCTCACCATAGAAGCCCAGCCATCGCTGGTGCGCACCACGCACATCGTGTACGCGCTGCATGCGCTGGGCCTGGCGCTGGGCGCATTTGGCGCGGCCAGCGTGCTGGGCTCGTTCCTGTTCGGCTGGCCGTCCATCATCGCCGTCATCATCAATTACGTGAAGCGCGGCGAGGCCCGCGGCACCTGGCTGGAATCGCACTTCACCTGGCAGATCCGCACCTTCTGGTTTGCGTTGGCCTGGGCGGCGTTGGTGGCGCTGGTGTCCATCCCGCTGGCTGTCGTCCTGGTGGGCATAGGCACGTGGATCGCCGGCATGTTTGTGCTGGGGGTGTGGGCCATCTACCGCATCGCCCGCGGCTGGCTGCGCCTGAAGGACCACCAGCCCATGCCCGCCACCACCTGAACGGAGCGGTGCCTGTCTGGCAGTGCAAGTGCAGCGCACAAATGCTGCACTGCAAGATAGAATCCAGGTTGCGCCGCGGCTTCCAGTCATCGCGGCGCAGTCGATTCCGACGACTTCAAGCTCTCGCGCCTACCGACTGGTGCACCCGCCACGGGTGACAGCAGGCAGCGAACCACGGCCCGCGGACGCCCGCGTCCAGGGCCCCCAAAACGACATGAACTTCACCGACCTCGGCCTGGCCGAGCCGCTCGTGCGCGCTGTGCGCGAACACGGCTACGAAACGCCCACGCCCATCCAACTGCAGGCCATCCCGCAAGTGCTCAAGGGCGGCGACCTGCTGGCCGGCGCGCAGACCGGCACCGGCAAGACGGCAGGCTTCGTGCTGCCCATGCTGCAGCGGCTGATGGCTTCGCCGAGCAAGAAAGACGCTCGTGGCCGCGTCGCCATCCGCGCGCTCGTCCTCACCCCCACCCGCGAGCTCGCTGCCCAAGTGGAAGAAAGCGTGCGCACCTACGGCAAGCACGTGCCGCTGACCAGCATGGTCATGTTCGGTGGCGTGGGCATGCAGCCGCAGATCGACAAACTGCGCCGTGGCGTGGACATCTTGGTGGCCACCCCCGGCCGCCTGCTCGACCACCACGGCCAGCGCACGCTGGACCTGAGCCATGTCGAAATCTTCGTGCTCGACGAAGCCGACCGCATGCTCGACATGGGCTTCATCCACGACATCAAGAAAGTCCTGGCTGCGGTACCCGCCAAGAAGCAGAGCCTGCTCTTCAGCGCCACCTTCAGCGACGAGATCAAGGCCCTGGCCGACAAGCTGTTGAACGAGCCGGCGCTGATCGAAGTGGCGCGGCGCAACCAGACGGCAGACACCATCGCGCAAAAGGTCCACCCCGTGGGCCGCGAGCGCAAGAAAGAGCTGCTGGCGCACCTGATCAAGACCGGCAACTGGCACCAGGTGCTGGTCTTCACGCGCATGAAGCACGGCGCCAACCGGCTGACCGACTACCTCAACGACCAGGGCATCACCGCCATGGCCATCCACGGCAACAAGAGCCAGACCGCCCGCACCAAGGCCCTGGCCGACTTCAAGACCAACGACCTGCAGGTGCTGGT